>NZ_JAWXXJ010000003.1:0-186670 GCF_034335085.1 Acutalibacter caecimuris
ATGACCGAGGCCCCCACCTATATTAAGCAGGCACCCAATGGGTGCCTTGTTTTGTGCCCGGAAAACGAGGCCACGGGCATTGCCTATGAGGGCAAGGTGTACGGCCTGCTGGGCCGGGAGGGGCTACCGGATGCGCCCACCATCATGCTGGGGCAGGTGGACGGCGGTGGGGAAATCTGCAAAGCCAGCGAAACCAGCGGGCTTATGTTCGTGACACTCACGGAGGGCGGGCAGATAGACCCCGCGACCGCTGCCGAGCATACCGAGCTTTTCGCCCCATGGGCCTGCCCGGTAAACTACACCACCGGGCAGATACGCCAGCACGGCGGCAGGCTGTATAAATGCCTGCAGGGCCATACCTCCGGGGAGGGCTGGCAACCGGACACAGCCCCCAGCCTTTGGGTGCAGATAGCCGACCCAGCAGAGGAGTGGCCTGCCTGGAGCCAACCCATAGGGGCGTAGGACGCATACCCCCTGGGGGCCAAGGTAAGCCATGGGGAAAAACACTGGCTTTCTACGGCGGACAATAACGTGTGGGAGCCTGGGGTATACGGCTGGGAGGAGGCCCAGGAGGATGGTGTATAAAAGATACATAGCCCGCCGCCGTGCCCGCTTCCAGGGCTTGAGCGGCCCGGTCAATTTGCCCTATGGCACAGCTTTGGAGTGCCGAAAAGTTTATCTGGGCGATGACCCAAATAACTTTGAGTGCTTTCTCTTTTGGAAAAACAAAAAGCTATGCGCCGCCACCTGCCAAAGAGTGAAAGACTACTTTGTCCAGGACGATGACGGGCTGGGCAAGATACGGGGTGACCTTGTAAACCTCATATTGGCCCGCAAAGGCAAGGCGGCGGGGCGGTGGGAAAAGATATGGGCAGACCCGCTTTGTAAGCGTTATAAGCACCCAAAACACAAGGAGCAATGGCTCTGGAACGAGGGCTTTTACAATGCGCCTGTGGAGGATCTGCAGTACATAGCAAGGCTGCTGGGTGTGAAAATTTAGAGAGGAAAAGCTGGGGGTGATTATCCCCCAGCCTTTTTTCATATGAGCAGAAAAGGGGGCGGCCAAAATGGGCAGCTTTTGGCCCGTGTAAAAGGCCTGTAAACCATATAAAAAACGCATTTACAAAGGAGAGATATTTCATGTTGGAAACTTCCAAAGCCGTGGCCATTATGCTGGTGTTCGCTATCCTGGTGCAGTTCCTGGTGGACAGGGTAAAGGACATCGTGGGCGAAAAAGTTATGGGGTATGTCAAGGCCCCGGTATGGGCCGCCCTGCTGGGTGTCCTGTTCGCGTTCCTCTTCCGGCTGGACGTGTTCGCCATGTTCGGCTACACAGCCCAGCTGCCCGCCGTGGCCTATGTTATGACGGGCCTTATCCTGTCCGCAGGCGCTGCGCCTATCCATGAGCTGATTGAAAAGGTGCGGGCGTCCAGGGATACCATTTTACTGCCCGGTGAGATTTTCGAGCCGGAGAAAGGGGTGCGGGATGAGTAACAGCCCTTTATGCTGTATGCGGCAGATAAGCCCCAACCGCAACAGTCCGAGAAACCACAAAATCGACACCATCACCATCCATTGTGTAGTGGGCCAGATGAGCGTGGAGGCCCTGTGTTCCCATTTTAGCAATCCGGGGCTGGGGGCAAGCTGCAATTATGGCATAGGCCCCGATGGCCGCATATGCACCATTGTGGACGAAAGCGACCGCTCCTGGTGCTCCAGCAGCGCCGCAAATGACAACCGGGCCATTACCATTGAGTGCGCAAGCGATGCTTTTTACCCTTACGCCATTAACGCCAACGTCTGGAAATCTTTGGTGGAGCTGTGCGCGGATATCTGTAAGCGCAACTCTATTAAACGGCTGCTGTGGCAGGCAGATAAAGGGCTGGCGGGCCGGATTGACCTACAGAATATGACGGCCCATCGATGGTTTGATAACAAGTCCTGCCCAGGTGATTACCTCTATAGCCGGTATGGGCAGCTGGCAAAAGAGATCAACCAGAAGCTGGTCGGCGCTCCCGCTGGCCCCTTTAAGCCGTATCAGGGCCAGGTCAATGCGGGCGATGGCCTCAACTGCCGCACGGCCCCGGTAAGCGGCCAGGTGCTTAAGGTGTACACGGACGGCGCGGTGGTCACTATTACCAAGGAGGACGGCTGCTGGGGCTACACCGGCGAGGGCTGGGTGTGCCTGGACTACATTAACAAAATCGCCTCGGCTAAAGACCCGGCAACAAAGGAGGAAAGCATCATGGATGGCAAGCGGTTCAAAAAACTCTTTGACGAGATGCGCCAGCAGTGGCGTGACAACGATGCCAGCGCCTACAGTGCCGACGCCCGGAAATGGGCTGTGGAAAATGGCCTGATCGCAGGCAGCAGCTCTAAGGAGTTTAACGGTATGTGGGAAGACCTCGTGACCCGTGAGCAACTGGTAACGGTGCTGTACCGTTTCGCGCAGATGGTGGGGAAAACCTAAAAAGCTGTGCCCTTTGGTAGTCCGCCCGAGGATTCTGCCCCTTAATTTTTTTGAAGGGATGGACTATCTATGGACAGCTTTATGGGCTGGATCGGCGGCAAGCGTATCCTGCGCAAGGCCATTCTGGAGCGCTTCCCCACGGACAAGGTGGAGCGGTATATTGAGGTATTCGGCGGCGCGGCCTGGGTGCTTTTCGCAAAGGAGAAGCAGGCGGGCCAGCTGGAGGTCTATAACGATATCAACGGCGATCTGGTGAACCTGTTTCGTTGTGTAAAGTATCACTGCGGGGAGCTGCAGCGGGAATTTGACTGGCCGCTCTCCTCCAGGGAACAGTTTTTAGATTATGTGGCCCAGGCAAATATGCGTGGGCTTACGGACATCCAGCGGGCCGCCCGGTTTCTGTACCGGGTAAAAATCAGCTTTGGCAAGGCTGGCGAGGACTACGCAACAGACAGCAAGAATGTGTCTAACATTATTCCCCGCTTGGCCCAAGCGCACAAACGCCTGCAGGGGGTAAACATAGAGCGCAAGGACTTTGCAGACCTTATTCGGGTGTATGACCGCAAGGCCGCGCTGTTCTATCTTGACCCGCCCTATATTGGCGCGGAGGCATACTATGACTTTCCTTTTACCCCGGATGACCACCAGCGCTTACGGGCCGCTCTGGAGCCCATTAAGGGCCGTTTTATCCTCTCTTACAATGACTGCCTCGAGGTGCGGGAATTGTATAAGGATTATACTATCGAGAGGATAGAGCGCAGGGAAAACCTGTCCGGGAATGGGGAAAACAAGAAATGCTATGCGGAAGTAATTATCCGAAACTATTAAAAGCGGGAAAAAATCTCATTTTTCGCGATTATTTCCCAAATCTAAGGCAAAGTGCCGGGATACTGGTAAAATATCCCTAAAGGGGTATAAAGGATGATAAAAAATCATCTTTCCAGAATCCTCGGTGAACGCCGCTGGACACAGACAAAGCTGGCAGAAATAACAGGGATACGTAAGTCTACTATAGGTGATCTATACAACGAGATTGCCGAGCGTATCAGTTTCGACCAGCTGGACAGAATCTGCGAGGCTTTAGATTGCGACCTGTCGGAGCTGCTGGAATACATACCAAACCCGCAGCCCCGAACAGGGGAAAACCTGATCCTGGAGGAGCATAGGAACCGCAAGAAAAAGCCAAGCTGATTTGAAGAAAAGAAAGGGCGCTTAAAAGGTTTTTCTTAACCTCTTAAACGCCCTTTCTTTTTCTCAATTTGTTTGCAAAGGTTTCTCGTTTTTTGCGCAAAGCTACAAAGGTGGCAAATCCGCAACCTTACCAGCATTTGTAATTGATATTATGTCTGCTGCTTACGCTGGATGGGCGCAGAGGTTCATCGTTCCGTGCCATTTTCAAGGTGCGTTTCGCCCAGAGATCAATCCTCTATATTCATTTCGTTTTAAGCCAAAATGCCCTTACTTTCCGCTCATAATCTCACGGGCCGGCCACAGTAGCACGATCCCTCCGGCACAGATGAGGGCCGTTGGCCCCCTTCCTTACATCCCCCGGAAATAGACAAAATAGCACATCAGCGTCCGCCAGCAGTCGCTGGGCGCGACCTGCGAATCTGGATTAAGATTAAGTGACGCCTCCCCGGCGTTATCCGCGTCCCAGAAGATCTTTTCACCTACCGCCCAGCGCACAGCCTCACGGCATTCCGCGCTGACCTCATCCGCATCCTTGAAAGCACTCAGGTCGCCGGTGGCCTCGACTTTCTCAAAATGGGACACATAGTTGTAAAGGTACAGCATGAATTTCTCCCGGGTCGCCAGGTATTCCGGGCAAAAATATCCGTTCTCGTTGCCGCTGATAATTCCCAGTTCCGCCGCCCAATCCAGGGCCTCAGAATGGAGCGCAGGATAGGTCCGAAAGATCCTGTCGGTAAAGTGGTTCGGCTCATAAGCTGTAAAGCCCTCCATATCCGAGCGCAGGGCCCGGCCCTCCACACAGGCGATCTGGTAGACCACATCCACGGCGTCCACCCGGTATAGATCCTGATCCGTGAAAATCCCTCTCTCCTGATAACTCAGGGGGCCCTCCCGGGTTTCCATGCCAAAAAACCTGGCCTCCCGGTATACGTGTTCGCAGAGCAAAACCGCCGTGTCAGAAACGCCGGCATTTTTAAACTGGATAGGGATAGCCTGGTTGAGTTTAGCGGAACGCTCCACATATGCGGCGATGACACTGTCCATCTCGATTTTGGGCCCGTCCGTGGCAGGGGCTTGGCAGGCGGGGAGAAGGGCCAGCGCCAAACCCATGGCAACCGCCAGGGCCGCCCGCTTGCTTATGCTATGTTTTGTGCTTTGTTTCATGGTTTTGGCCTCCCAGGGGATGAATTACGTGTAAACCCGCCGGTGCACTCTGCAGAACGGCTAGAAAAAAGCATACACTCCTATGCAACCGTTTCGTAAACAGCTTTTTGAAACGATCAGGTTTTTGTCATGACAACAAATCAAAATCCTACTTCAACTCATCCTGAGAGTTCTACAAATAAATCATACATTTCTTGGAAGTATGCAATTTTACCCACGAACCGTAGGTGGCCCAGATATACTTCAGCATATCTGTCATAAAAGAAATGTATACTTATTGTTCGACAGTTCTTACTATGCCGATCCTGATCCTTAACAGGAAGAGCCTCTTTAAAATATATTTCGATGCTACAGGGAGCGGGCTCACCCTCGTGGGAAGGAATGATAAAGAAATCATACTGGAAGTTGTTGAGATAATCCACCATTTTCGCAATATCTTTTGGTTCGGCCAGAGCGAAAGTTTTATACTTTTTTCCAGAATGTATATAGATTCGAATACTTGCGATGGCGTCCTTATCGAAACAGAAGATACGGTGGCGTAACAGATCCAGTTGGGTAAAACTACCGTTGACGTGTAATGGAGCGAGATAGAACTTATCAAACAGATGTCCCAAGACCAAGAGGAAAACCAGCATCAAAGCAATGCCGGCGAGCATTACGTGTTGTAGGATTTTTCTTTTACGTGGGGGGCGAGAAACAGGAATCAAAGGATGTTCCTCCTAACTCATTATCTAAATGTTAGGGAATACCACTTCCCAATAATCGTTGTGGTCTTCTACGGTGCTTACAGAAAGATAACGCCCGCCAGCGTTTTGGCCATCGCATAAATCTCGGGAATTTTATTTTGTATTACCCTTTTTCAGTGTTCTGTGTGACATTATTTCACTTCAAATGCACAACTGCCCAAATCTCCAAAGCATATCCGATACTGTCCCGGCTGAGCCAATCATCGGAGGGAACAAGGCAGTCGAATACCTCTTCGCCTTGAGTTAGTAGAAAGGTAGACGTTATCGCATGATTGGATGAATAAATATGCAGTGCCCGTCGTCCTCACAATACCAAAGGATCTTTTCGTAAAGATTTTTTGGGTCGATCATCTTCATATCTGGTGGGAGTTCTGCAACCGTTCGCTGAATTTGAAGGGTATCTGTCCCACTTTTTGCTGTTTCGCAGGGAATGTGCCCCATGAATTTGTATGCAATATATGCGGGTGATTCAAAAAAACTATCGGGACACCACATCTCACTGAGCCGCATATATCCAACATCTGCATTTTTCGGAACGGATACGTGAACAGGCGGTCCCCATCTTGCTCTCCTATCAGCCTGCGCAAACAGCCAGCAGGCTGCAGCCAGCAGCAAAACGTTGAACGCCGTACAGACAGCCATAATTCCAGCTTTTCTATTTCCCTTTATATGGCATCCCTCCTTTATAGTCGAACGCTTTTTGCAGTGCGCTCCCACATCTCACAGCCTAAACCATTGGTTACATCTCGCGTTTCACGTTTCTTCTCATTATATTTGTATTATATTACGAGAAGGACGTATTGTCAATGCGCTTTCACTAATAAGAATACGTTTTTTTGGATTTTTTTAGTATTTATTCTTGCATGATTTATCTCATAAATTGAAACACGGATGTAGCCCTCCGCCCTCTAAAATCTGCCAGGACAAAGACTCTTTTTCGGCGGGCCAGAGGGGGTATTGCCGCCCATAAGCCTCCAGGGTGGTGGCGGCGATATGCAGGCGTTGGGCCACGGCGATATCGTTTTTTACAGTTTCGTCTGCCTGCTCCCCGCACCGCTGCTGTGGGGAAAGCCTCTTTGCCAATGCGCACAGTAGGCTGGGTAGAAGTCAAAACATCGGTAATCAGGTCCGTAACCCTCTCCACGTCCTCCCTGCCGTATTCCTCCGCAAGCTGGTCAAAACAAATATTTTCCATCACCTCCTCCCGGCAAGCCTGCCAATCCATCCCATCCGTCATTGGCTGGATAGATGGATTGGTATAGCTCCTTTCAGTCTGATTCTTGTAAGTATAATTACACTCCGGTTTTCCGAAGTCTGCACTTCGGCTTTCCCGAAGTCTTGACTTCTGATTTTTCGAACTCTTGACTTCGGTTTTTCCGAAGTCTGGATTTCGGGCCGGGGAAGTGGGAGGATTTTCAACCTGTGGCGGGATATCCTTGCAGGTAAAACGCTTGACATATACCATGGCTGGCTTTCCCTGCCCCTGCTTGACTCGCTGGATCAGGCCGATGCCCTTGCCAGTGTCCAGTTCGGCCAGCAGCTTGACCGCCTTATCGTTGCCGCAGTTCAGGGCCTCCTTTATCTCGTCCAAAGGATAGTAGATGAACACGCGGTTTTCTTCATCGTACCAGCCGTTCCGGGCGGAAAGGCCCATACGGTCAAGCATAAGGCCATAGAGCAGCTTGGCGTCAGTGGAGACGTGCTTGAACTCCGGGCCCACAATGAGCTGCCGGGGGATACGGTAAAAGCTGAATTGCTCGGATTCCCCGCCGTAGAAATAATCATAGTCAAGGCGGTCTTTCATGGGGAAAACTCCTTTCAAAAATTGATGATATCTAAAAATGGGCATGAAAAAAGGGGCGTTCAAAAAGTTCTGAACGCCCCTAGTGGGAATGTGCTTGTATGGCCGGGATATGCTGGCCTACGAAACACATACAACATACAAGAAAAGGCTCGTTCCTTTTGAAACAAGCCTTTTCTCTCGTGTACCCTGTGGTGGAGATAAGCGGGATCGAACCGCTGACCTCTTGAATGCCATTCAAGCGCTCTCCCAGCTGAGCTATACCCCCAAATTGTTTGTCATACAGAAGTACACTTTATTTTGTTTTAAAACAGGACACTCAAAGAAAACTATCACATTCACTAGCTTGGCGATTTTCTTTAACTCCCTCAGTGCTTGATTATAATACCACATATCTTTGGAAATTGCAAGCCTTTTTTGCAAAAAAAATCGAAAAATTTTTTGCGGGCCAATTTGCCTGGCTTTTAGGCGTCGCCTATGGGCACTTCTACGGTCATGTCTTCCGAGCAGGTCACGCCTTCGTAAAGCGTGGCCCATTGGGGGGCATAAGGGTTTACCCAGGTTTCCCCGGAGGAGGTTTCGTAGCTAACCGCTACGGCCTTTACGCTGACAATGCCCCGGCCTTCCGCAACCGGGTAGCCGTAACCCTCGCCGAAAGTTCCGCCGGGAGCAACAGATATATCAACGTAATCTACCACCCGCAGATAGGCGGGGAATACGGAATCCCGACGGCCGGCAATGGCCACAGGCTGCCCGTCTGCGTCCCAGGCGGCAAAGGCTACTGACAGCCGGGTAATCTCCCCTTGGCTGTTGTTTTGTACCATTGCCTGGAGCATATCGGGATAAAGTGCCTTATAGGTGATATCCTGTACCACATAGTTTGCCGACGTCACCGCCAAGGGCTGGGCCCGCAAAAGGGAATCAAACTGGCTGGCGGTCAGGGTTTCCGTGGGGCCGGAGAGAAGGGGGGCGGATGGCGTAGGGGCGTCGCCTTGGGTTAGGGCCAGTAGTACCAGGGGTACCAGGGCTACGCATAGCAGAAAGCTTACACAAAGACTGAGAAGAAAGCCGCGTTCCTTTTTCATAGAAACCTCCTGGTGGCAGGATTCCTTACCATTATAAAGAAAACGGCAGGGGTTGTCAATGCGCCTGTTTCTCCATGCGGATGGGTAGAAACCAGGCAGGGAGGCAACTTGTAAAAAATTTTGAAAAACCTGCAACCATTTTGGATGTGTCGGGATTCTTATAGGTAAAGAGTGATACGCTCAACAAAAGGAGGAACCACTATGAAAAAGCCTGCTTTCAAAAAAATGATTGCCCTGATGTTGGCCTTGTTGATAAGTTGTATACCCCTGGGGGCGTGCTCGTTAGGTAAGCCTGCGGGGCCCCTGCGTATTTTGCTGGATGTAAGTGACCGCACCATGTACAGCAATACCAGTTATGTTTTTGATAAGCTATTGGAGGAAATCGCGGCGGAGGGTGGCCCGGCGGATGTGGAGGTAGAGTACCTGCCCCGTACTGGGGTAGAGAGGGAAACCGCCATCACCCGGTTGCGCACAGAGATTATGGCCGGGGATGGGCCGGATTTATTTATCATCAGCAGTTGTTACTGGTGGGATGGAGAGAGCCCCGATGACATCCCCTTGTTCCCCATGCCGGAAAAGTCTATGTACAACGGGTTGTTTATGCCTCTGGACAAGTATATGGAGAAGGCAAAATTTGCCCAATGGGGGGACTTTAACCAAACGGTGATGGAGGTGGGCCAAACGGATAAAGGCCAGGTACTGGTACCCCTGTCCTACACCTTCCCTGTTACCTGTTTCCGCCGGACCGAGGCCAACCACGAACCTTCCAAGGATCTGACCTGGGACGATATGTTGGCAGATGGCAGCCTGATTATGAAAGCTGCCGCTGTCCTACAGGGTGGCAGCGACGAGAACCAGATCGGTGGGTTCGGCAACCCGAATTTTGACGCGGTTTTTGGCAAGGTTGCCGACTATAAGGCTGAAGAGTTGCTGTTTACCCAGGAGGAGTTTGCTGAGTACGCCTACAAGCAGCTAGAACTCTATAAGGAAGAAAGCTGGGCTGGCCTGGAACAACTGCCGGAATACTTCCACACCTACGCCCGGCCCTGGTACTATACTTACGGCGACCGCATGGGCGGGGTGCCGCCCTACATCCGCTCCGGGGAGGACCTGACGGTGATCCCCCAGTACAACAAGGACGGCGGCGTCACCGCCACGGTGTTCCACTATGCCTGCGTCAACGCCGGCAGCAAGCGGGGGGAGGACGCCTTCTTTGTGCTGGACTACCTGCTGGGCCGGGGCGCCGTCCGTGCGGACGTGGCCACCGCGGAGGGCGGCTCCTACACCCAGGCCCAGGCCGACTGGCGGCAGGATTTCTACTCCCTGTTCTTCGGCAGCAACGGCGTGCCCATCGACCAGGGGGTGGAATACTTCAACGTACATGAGGGGGTCATCAGCGCACACAACCGCACGGCCCTGGAGCTGGCGGAGCACTGCATCACCGCGGTGAACATCCACGGGAAATTGAATAAGCAGATGGCCTGGATGATGAGCCAGTGCGAAACCATACAGAGTGGCTACGAGGAGGGCAATATAGAGGCGTTAATTGCCGAAACCTACCGGGTAATGCAGATGGAACTGCAAGAGGGATGAGGCCCCTATCATCTATCTATAACCAATCCAAAAGAATAGGAGAGAAAGATATGAAAAGACTGGCTAGCCTTATCCTGATGCTGGTTCTGGCGTGCGCCCCGTTTAGCGGGTGCGGTAATGATGATTTTTTGCCCCCGCCGGAGGGGAAGTGGAATCGGAGGAAATGGAGAGCGGGGTTGAGGAGCCCTTGTCGGCCCTGACCGTGTGCGTGGATCTGTATTGGCAGAACAGCCAATATGTGTTTGAACTGTTGCTGCGGGTACCCGGCAACCAGAAGGAGTTTAACCTGCTGACCGAAACCATCCCGGAGGAGGGGGCCCAGCGGGAAAACGCCCTGACCCGGATACGCACGGAAATCATGGCGGGGAAGGGGCCGGACGTGTTTATCTGCAACAGTTCCCCTCTCCAATCCGGCAAGGACGGGCTGTTCCTCTTCCCCCGGCAGGCGATGGAGAACCGGATTTTCTTGCCGCTGGACGATTACATAGCCCAAGCGGAGCAGATGGAATGGGACAGGCTACAGCCCCAGGTGATGGAGGCCGGCCGCAACGAAGAGGGCCAGTTGCTTGTGCCCCTGACCTATGAGATCGGCATAAAGGCGGTGGAGAAGAGCGGCTATACCCCCTCCTTTGACCGCCCCTCCACCTGGGAGGAAATGGCGGAGAGCAGTGACCCAACCGCCCGGGAACTGGCCCGTAATGTGCTGATGTATGACCCGCTGGGGGATTTAGCCGACTACGAAAACGATACCCTTGCCTATACGGAGGAGGAACTGGTAGCGTATTTTTTGCGTTACGGCGAAATATGGGGGGCCCAGCCCAAAGGCGCAGCGGAGATTTTGCATCTGTATGTAGGGGAGGGCAGCCTACGCGCAAGCGGCTCCGACCCCATTGACCTGCGGGATACGGATTACTGGATGCTTTCCGGCTATAACCGGCAGGGAGGCGTTACGGCTACGGTAGCCTCCTTTGCAGGTATTAACCGCAATACCCTGTACCCGGAGGAGGCGTTCCGGGTGATTGACACCCTGTTGGAAAAGCGGAACCAGTCCAACAGCGCCGTTTACAAGTACCTGCAAGGCCTGCCGGTGCATATGGACCTGGGGACGATGGAGGCCATGCTCCACGGCCAGTACATGAATGAGTGGAACCTCCAGCAGTTTACCCAGTTGCGGGAGGAGATCAACGTAGTGAAATTTGGCACCGCGCTGGAACTGGTCTTGTGTGATGCCTGGCGTCGGGATGCGGAAGAGGAAGAGTTGCGGGAAAATGTACATGAAAGCTGTACGAAAATGAACATGATGCTGGCAGAGAGTTAATTCCCTTTAGCCGAAAATAAAAAGAGGAGTGTAATCCCATGAAAAAACTACTATGCTTTATGCTGACGCTGGCCCTGCTGTGCGCCCCCTTTGCCGGCTGCGGCAACGACGACTTTTTGCCCCCGCCGGAGGACGGGAGCAGGGAAGAGAGTTCATCCCAACAGGAGGATGAGAAGGACAAGGAGGATAAAAAGGACAGCCGCCCGGAGGTAATCGTCTGCCTGGACCTGATACGGACCTATAATATCAGTAATGACCTGAATGACATCCTAAAAGAGATGGAGGGTTACAAAAAGGGGTTCAAGGTCACCATGGACCTGGTGCCCGGCGAGGGGGGAGAGCGGGAATCCACCCTCACCCGCATCCGCACGGAGATGATGAGCGGCGGGGGACCGGATGTGTTCTTCTGCGCCTGCGCCCGGCCGGGGACAGAGTTCTTCCCCCAGGAGGAGCAAGGCCTCTTCCACTACCCCAAGGCCCTGATGGAGCGGAATATGTTCCTGCCCTTGGACGGCTATATGGAAAGCGCCCAACAGATGGACACGGCGGGGATGTACCCACAGATCCTGGACGCGGGCAAGGACAGCCAGGGCCGGCAGCAGTTGCTGCCCATGGGCTGGACTACCAATGTGTTGATGGTGGACAAGGATAAATACAACCCCAGCGTCCAACTGCCCATAACTTGGGAAGAAATGCTGGCAAGCGATGATCCTGCACTGCAAAACGCTGTCTGGTCCAACTATTTTGGGGGCTCCTTGGGGCAGTTGGCCGATTACAGTAAGGATGAGCCCTCTTTCACCCTGGAGGAACTGTCCGCCCACCTGGAGGCCGCGGCCCAAAACCTGGAGCAGCGGATGAACGGGGAGATCGACAGCATGATGGCGGACGGGGAGCCCTACGCCATACCCGGCGATGCCATCGGCCGGCCCAACCCCTCCTGGTTCTGCCGCCAGCGCCCGGACGCGTACTTAATCCCCCAGTACAACCGCCACGGCGGGGCCACCGCCTGGATTACCGCCTTTGCCGCGGTGAACGCCAATACCCGGCAGCCGGAATTGGCCTTCCGGGTGGTGGACACAGTGCTCAGCCGGGACAATCAACAGAACAGCCAGCTATATAGTTGGATAAAGGGGATGCCCGTGTACAGGGAACTGCTCCGGGAGGACTATCCGGTAAACGAGCCCTACCAGTACCACGGCATCGACCACAAGACCTGGCGCCTCAGCGACTGGAACCATGACCAGTTGGATATGGTGGTAGAGCAGATGACGGATGTGGACTTCTACACCCCTTTGAACCATGAGCTATGCCAGTTGTATGACGCGTACAACAAGGAGAGTGACCCACAAAAGCGGGAGAGCCTGGTAAAAGAAAAGTATACCACGATACAAATGCTGCTGGCGGAGAGCTGAACCGGCCTGCAATCAACCAAAAAAGAACAGGAGTGTTGACCTATGAAAAAACTGCTTTGCCTTATGCTGATGCTGGCCCTGCTGTGCGCCCCCTTCGCCGGGTGCGGAAACGATGACTTCCTGCCCCCGCCGGAAAGTATATCCGAGCCGGAAAGCACCCCAGAGGGCGAGAGCTCCGGCACGGAGGACATCACCAAGCTGCCGGTGCTGAATATCTGCGTGGATGGCTTTTTTGGCGCCGGCAGCCTGAACCGGGCGCTGGAGCAGGTGCCCGGCAATGGACGGGAGTTCTTGCCCATTGTGGAGCGGGTGGCCGTAGAGGGCCCGGAGCGGGAAACGACCCTCACCCGCCTGCGCACCGAACTGATGGCCGGAGCCGGCCCAGACCTGTTCATTTGCCGGTGCGATACACAATTTGGGACAAAGCCCCTGTTTCCCTTTCCCCGGCTGGCCATGAAGAACCGGCTCTTCCTGCCCTTGGATAGCTACCTCCAGGAGGCCCGGTACATGGAGTGGGACCACCTGCTGCCGGTGATTATGGAGGCGGGCCGGGATGAGGAGGGCCAGCAGGTGCTGCCCCTGCTGTACCAGATGCCGGTGACCTTCTTCCCCAAAGGGAACCCGGACTACGCCCTCTTTGCACCGCTGCCGGAAAATTACCAGGAGCTGCTGGACAGCGACGATCCGGTGCTCCGGTTTGTGGCGGCGGACAGCACGCAGTATGACAGCATCTTTGGAGAGCTCGTCGACTACGACAAGGGCGAGCCCACCTTTACCGAGGAGGAGCTGCTGGAACAGGTGCTGCGGGCCAGGGAGAGCCTTCACCAACGGCAGAAGGGGGAGTTCCCGGCCTTTACCTGGCAGCTCGAGGAACAGGGAATGTACGTTGCCAATGAGGACATTGGCTCCTGTAATTTTCTGTTCGGCTTTTTAAGCGAAATGCCCGTGGATACTGAGGACTACACCCTGGTGCCCCTTTGCAGCCGGCAGGGGGGCGTTACGGCCACCATCACCGAGTTTATGGCCATCAACCGTAACAGCGCCCAGCCGGAAATTGCCTTCCGGGTCATGGACTGGCTTATGTCCGACCAGGCGCAAAGCAGCTCCTTTGTGCTGGCGGAGCGCAGCGACGGCATCACCCCCAACTTTGAACTGGGGCAGAAGGACGAGGCGCATCGGGACACCAGCACCTGGCAGAACGGCCGGGGCATGAACAGCGGCAACTTTGCCCAGTTGCGGGAGATTCAGGGGAAGATCAGCGCGGTCAATTTTTATACGGCGGCCAATGAGCTGGGTTACTCGGAAGAGGTGGACCCAACCCGGGCGGAAACGACCCAGGAAGAAATTGAGAAGATGGTCCACGAAAACTATATGGAGTTACAGATGATGCTGGCGGAAAGCTGAAAAGTGGCACGGGCCATGGGGCCTACCATTACGTTATGGAAACAGAAAAGTGGGAGTGATGAAGATGAAACGATCGAAAACGGCTTTGCAGGGCTGGTTACTGGTGATGCCCCTGCTGTTGGGCTGCCTGCTGTTCTATGCTATCCCTTTTGTATTGGTGGTGCAGTATTCCCTTAGTGCCGGCAGCGGCAGAGCCAGCAGCTTTGTGGGGACCATCAACTACCAGGACGTGACAGGCAACGGAATGTTCCGGTTGGCCTTCGGCAACACCATGCGCTTTCTGGCAGCGGCACTACCGATGATTATGGTGCTTGCCTATGCGATCGCCCTGTTGATGCAAAAGCACGCCAGCAAGCATAAGTTGTTGAAATCGGTGTTTTTGTTCCCGTACATTATGCCTGTGGTGGGGGCTGTGATCTTGGTGGAACTGCTTTTTGGGGGCAGTGGGCTGGTACCCGGCCTTGCCAATGCCTTGGGCCTGCCCCTGGTGGATTGGCTGGGTGGGCCCGCAGCCTTCGGCGTGGTGCTACTGCTGTATCTCTGGAAGAATACCGGCTACAGCGTAATCCTGTTGCTGGCAGGGCTGGTCACAATCCCGGAGGAGCAATACTCCGCGGCTGACCTGGATGGGGCCTCCGGCTGGCAGAAGTTTTATTACATCACCACACCACAAATGTGGTATTCGGTGTTCTTTGCCATTATTTTCTCGTTGATCAACGCGTTTAAATGTTTCCGGGAGATATTCTTGATTGGCGGAACCCACCCCAATGAGAATATTTATATGCTACAGCACTTCCTGAATAACAGCTTTGAGAACCTGAACTACGCCAAGCTTTCGGTGGCATCGGTGCTGCTGCTGGTGGCGGTACTGGTAGTGTTTGCGGTGTTTTACGTGTTTGTCCGTAGGAAGGAGGCGTTCCGGGCGTGAAAAAGGTTTCATATGTCAGCGGCTTTTTTGCATTCCTTTTGGCGTTTATCTCCATTGCGCCGTTTGCCTATGTGCTGGCTCTCAGTTTCCTGCCCGCCGGCGGGGGCATAACCTTTGGTTACTACTATGATGTGTTTTTAGGTACGTCCCAGTACCTGCTGCGGTTCTGGAAGAGCATGGGCATTTGCCTTTGCATTGTGGCAGGGCAGTTGGTGGTGTCGGTGCTGGCCGGATACGGGTTTGCCAAATGCCAATTTAAGGGCCGGGACACCTTGTTGTTTGTGCTGATGATCCTGATGGTGCTCCCCCTGCAAGTGACCTTGGCTCCTAACTACATAATGCTGGACAGGCTTGGCCTGCTGGATACCTATGCGGCCCTGGCGCTCCCTTCCATCTTCGTTCCCTTGGGCACGTTTGTGTTGACCCAGAGTTTCAAGTCGGTGGGCGATGATATCATCGACGCGGCGAAACTGGATGGGTGCGGGCTGTTCCGGCTGCTTGCCAAAGTAATCTTACCCATGAACACCAGCGGGTTGGTGTGCGTGACCTTGCTCTCGTTTTTGGACGGGTGGAATATGGTGGAGCAGCCGATTGCCTACATCAAGGATTTTGTGCGGTATCCTATTTCTGTGGCCCTGGCCTATGTGCCGCCAGCGGACCCCACCCTACAACTGGTGTGCTGTATTTTGGTGGTGCTGCCGCCGCTGTTTTTGTTCACCTACTTTAACCGGGAGCTGGTTGAAGGTATCGTGCTGGCAGAGATGAAGTGAAGGAGGGGATAGCATGAAAAAGAAAGCGCTCTGCACGTTTATACTGGTCTTTTGGATGCTGGTTGCCTGTACTTTTATGTCCATGCGGGTGGAGGAACTGATGATCCCGCAGGTGACGGTGCTGGAGCTGGAGTTCGGCCATCAGGCGCTGCCCATAGACTGTGTGATGTTTGACGAGATGGGCCCCCACCTTTACAATGTGTATGAGGGCACTGGCTGGGAGGCGGGGGTACGGGTGATGGAGCTGCAGCAGGGGACATACTACCTAAACCCGGAGGAAAGGAAGGTGGTGGTGTCAGACAACGCTTTTGGTTCGAAGTACGTACAGTATGCCTCTAAGCCCTTGGAACCCGGTGAACTGGTGGACGTGCGGAGGGGGAGTGAGAAACAGCCGGATCATTGGCTGGCAGTGTTCCCGGATGGAATACCTGCCTTGGAGGGGTTAGCGGAAGGTATTACCCTGGAGGAACAGAGCAGTACCGTCCTGCTGCTTGCGGTGGAATCGGCACAGATCCCCTACATGGACGGCCGGGCTAGGTATATGGTGCCACAACTGGAGCAGGCCACGGTGTATAGCTTTGCCGAGATGCAGAAGTTCCTGGAAAACCTGCCTTATGTGGGGATGGTGTTGGGGATGCTGGTTGCGGCAGTGGTGCTGTGGGGATGCTCCTGCTTTATGGCAAAGGAGGCCAGGAAGTTCCGGATGGGCCTGCTGGTGAACCTGGGGCTAGGTCTGCTGTTATTGGTTGGGATGTTTTTCGCCCTACGCACTTTGGAGCTGCCTTCTTCTTTGTTGCCACGGGAGCAGATCACCCAGTTCGGCCACTTTTTCAAGGAATACGACCAGTTTTTCGGTGCATTAAAGACCTTTGCCCCTCCAGCGGCAGAAACCGGCTTTTTGGCGCCTAACCTGCCGCAAAGTGACGCGGCAAGAGCGTTGATCGACTACAAAAACAGTGTCATCATGCGCCCTTTCCTCTTTATTATACTGGGGATGGCGGTCCCAGCCATGGTGGTACTGGTAGAACGTGGCGTAGTTTACTGGCGCAACCTGCCCCGGCTTAGGTAGGCCAGGACAAAGCGGTAGGCTTGCAATTTTGGGCAGGGCATGGTATGATAGCCGCAGCATGAAAAAGGAGTGAAGGCAATGGGGAACCAATACGATGACAAAGCGTTCTTTTCACAATACACAGAGATGCCCCGCAGCAGGCAGGGGCTTTCTGCCGCAGGGGAATGGAAACAACTGGAGCCGCTGTTCCCGCCCCTTGCAGGGCAACGGGTGCTGGATCTGGGCTGTGGGTTTGGCTGGCATTGTGCCTTTGCGGCCCGGCAAGGGGCAGCAAAAGTACTGGGCATCGACTTGAGCGAGAGAATGTTGGAGGAAGCGCGCCGCCGGAACCCCCACCCCTGTGTGGACTACCGGGCCTGCGGCATACTGGACTACGAGTACCCGGCAGAGTGTTGGGACCTGGTGGTTTCTAACCTGGCACTGCACTATGTGGAGGACTTGGATCGGGTGTTCCGGCAGGTGTATGGTACGTTGGCACCGGGCGGGGTATTCCTTTTTAATATCGAGCACCCGGTGTTTACGGCAGGGGTAGGGCAGGATTGGATCTACGCACCGGATGGTAAGCCCCTATACTGGCCGGTAGACGGCTACTTTACCCCCGGCGAACGGCATACCCGGTTTCTGGGGTGCGATGTAGTGAAACAGCACCACACCTTAGGGCAAATTTTCGGGGGGCTGCTGCGGGCCGGGTTTGTCCTACAAGCGGTGGAGGAGGCCCAGCCTCCGGTGGAGATGTTGGATCAGCCCGGTATGGTAGACGAGTTGCGCCGGCCCATGATGCTGCTGGTAAAAGCAGCGAAAGCGCAGAATTGACGGCACAGGTTTTGCCGAAAAAACTTTTTTTAAAAAACCTATTGACAAATTCTCCGTAGGATGATATACTAAGTGAGCGTTGAGGGGTTAGACCAAAACGCACAACAGAATATCATGCAGGTATGGCGGAATTGGCAGACGCGTATGGTTCAGGTCCATATGGGGGCAACTCCTTGCAGGTTCAACTCCTGTTACCTGCACCACGGAATTTCCGGGTGGCAGCGCATCTCACAGTGTGGGGTGCGCTGCTTTTTTTGCTAAATAATAAGGGGGAAGGCAATGGGGACGGTTCTGTGCCTTTGGGACCCGGAGAGCATAACTGCACACATGGAGTGGATAGGAGCAAACTCTTTAAACTAAACAGCCTCCAATGCGGATTGGTACTTTACAAAGTGGTGATTTTCATGTACAATGGGGTACAGGTATAATTTGGCGTAAGCCAGAAAGCGGAGGAATGGGCTCATGCACTCTGTATGTGGGTTGGACTGTGAGCAGTGCCAGCTAAAGGATACTTGTAAGGGCTGTGTGGAAACAGGGGGCCGGCCTTTTGAGGGGGGCGGACAGTATCCCTTGGCAGCCTGCTGTTTTAGCCAGGGCCACCAGCATTGCGATGCCTGGGGCCAGCCGGCCTGCCAGTTGAAGGCCCGGTTGATAGCGGAGTTCAACGCCCTGGGTATACCGGATATGCCCAAGGTGACGGGGTTGAATACGCTGCCGGGATCCTACATCAACCAGGTATACCCCCTACCCAATGGGGAAACGGTGCGGTTTTGGAAGGACGAAAAGATTTACCTGGGCAACCAGTTGGAGAAAATCGGCGGTGGGCGATGCTACGGCATTGTGGCGGACGAAAACTACCTGCTTGTTTGTGAGTACGGCGAGAATGGCGCGGACCCGGAGATCGTAATTTTTAAGAAACGGAGCGTGGTATGAATGGCCTTGCAGTACAAACGGATTTTGCTCAAACTCAGCGGCGAGGCATTGGCCGGAAAGGCTGGGCACGGAATCGACTTTGACACGGTGATGGACATCTGCCAGCCGGTGAAAGAACTGGTGGATAAAGGGGCGCAGGTAGCCATTGTGGTAGGCGGTGGCAATTTTTGGCGTGGCCGCAGCAGCGGTAGCATGGATCGCACTCGGGCCGATCATATGGGGATGCTGGCAACGGTCATTAACGCATTGGGTGTGGCCGACGGCTTGGAGCAGATGGGGCTTTCCGTGCGGGTGCAGACGGCCATCGCTATGCAGGAACTGGCTGAGCCCTACATCCGTAACCGGGCAGTGCGGCACCTGGAAAAGGGGCGGGTAGTGGTGTTTGGCTGTGGTACAGGAAATCCCTTCTTTTCTACCGACACTGGCGCGGCCTTGCGGGCAGCGGAGATTGAGGCTGATATCATCCTAAAGGCTACCATGGTGGACGGCGTATATGACAGCGACCCCAAAAAGAACCCCCATGCAAAGCGCTACGACAAGCTGACTTTCATGGAGGTAATTAAGGATAACCTGGCGGTAATGGACATGACAGCCGCCACATTCTGCAAGGAGCGTGGGATTCCCTGGCTGGTCTTTAGCATGGAAGACCCCCATAACATCGTGCGTGCCGCCTGCGGCGAGGCTGTGGGGACGCTGGTGGTGTGAGGGTTGTCTGCGATGTTTCAGGCCGCCTCCGGCGGCTCAAGGAACTTTTTGGGAAAAGTTCCTTGAGAATCTTCAAAAACTTTTCAGCCGCCATGGGACGTTTGTTTTAGATACAGTTGCTTGCCCGACCAACAGGGAATGGATATCATAAAGGGATGGTTATGTTTTCCTTTTCGGAGCGGATCGTAAGACCGGTTGGTTATAGGGAACTTTTTTCAATTACAGCAGTGTAAAAGTTGTGTTTGTGTTAGCTGATGATTACTTTTTGAGTATAGCAAGCTGAGAGATTATATTGTTAGAAAGTATAGTTTATATGTACTTGCTCAAATATAGCAAGTACAATTTAGCGTGTATCATGCCGAAAAGCCTGCGGGCGCAGCGCCCATGAAAGTTTTTGGGCGTTCATAGAACCCTTTTTACAAAAAGGGCTCTATGTGGGGGTCTGGGGCAAAGCTCCAGCCGCCAGAGGAGGCCAAGGGGTAGTGATACAAACCAATATTTCAAAGAAAGGAAAGTTTAACATGGCAGAGATGAAGGATGTATTTGACAAAGCAGAAGGCAAAATGAAGAAAGCGGTTGGGCACTTGCAAGAGGAGTATGCGGCCATACGGGCAGGGCGGGCTAACCCCGCGGTGCTGGATAAGATACTGGTGAACTACTATGACACGCCTACGCCTATCAACCAGTTGGCGGCGGTAGCGGTAAGCGAGGCCCGGGTGCTGACCATACAGCCCTGGGATGCCTCGGTGCTGAAGATGATCGAGAAAGCCATACAGACCTCTGACTTGGGGGTGAACCCTCAGAACGACGGCAAATTGATTAGGCTTATCTTCCCGCCGCTGAACGAGGAGCGCCGCCGGGAGTTGGTGAAGGAAACCAGCAAGCTGGCCGAGGAGGCCAAGGTAGCGGTGCGGTCTATCCGCCGGGACGCCATTGAAAAGCTGAAAGGCATGAAAAAAAACGCAGAGATTACCGAGGACGACTTGAAACAGGCGGAAAAGAAAATGCAGGATTTAACGGACAAGTACGTGAAGAATGTAGACGCTTGCTCCGCGGACAAGGAGAAGGAGATTTTGGAGATTTAACAGGGAGGTGTGCCAAATGCCTGAGCAAAAGCTGCCACCCCCAGCCCACGTGGGTATTATCATGGACGGCAACGGGCGCTGGGCCAAAAAGCACTTTCAGCCCCGCAGCATGGGCCACCGGGCCGGGGCTCAGAACTTTCGCACCATTACCCGGTACGCTGCTAAAATTGGGGTAAAGGTGTTGACAGTCTATGCCTTTTCCACCGAGAACTGGTCCCGGCCCGCCGAGGAGGTAGGGGCCCTGATGGGGCTGTTCAAGGACTACTTGCGGGAGGCCCTGCAAGACTTTATGGACGAGAACATCCGGGTACGTTTTGTGGGGGACGTGGGAGCCTTTACCCCGGATTTGCAGGCCCTGATTGCCGAGGTGGAGGAGGCTAGCGCCCCCAAGACCGGTATGGTGCTGAACCTTGCCATGAACTACGGAGGCCGGGCGGAGATCCTGCGGGCAGCTAAGCTTTTTTCAGAGGCGGTGGCCGCGAGGGAGCACCGGCCGGAGGATTTGGACGAGGCATTGTTTGACAGTTACCTGTATACTGCGGGCCAACCGTCCCCGGATCTGATTATCCGGCCCAGTGGGGAGCAGCGGATATCCAACTTCTTGCTATGGCAGTGTGCCTATGCGGAGTTCGTCTACTTCGACATCCTTTGGCCGGACTTTAAGCCCCAGGACCTGGATCGGGCTATAGCGATTTACCATTCCCGCCAGCGGCGGTTTGGCGGGGTGTAACCAGAAAGGGCCTGTGGGCCCATTACTGTGCAAAAGGAGGGGACGCCTATGAAACAGCGCGTTCTGTCCGGCGTCGTGTTGACGCTGTTTGCGGCGGCCATTGTGGTTTTCGACCAGATCTTCCCTTTGGCGTTGAATATAGCCGTGGCGCTGATCTCCGCGGCTGCGGTGGAAGAGCTGGCCAGGGCCTTGGAGTTGCAGCGTAAGTGGTTTTTGTATATGCCGTCTTTGGCCGCGGCTGCGGTTGTGCCTTTTTGTAAAGACGATTTCCTGTTCTTGGCCTATGCCATTTATACGCTGGTGCTGTTTGCAGCCATGATTGTGTACCACCACGAAACCACCTTTAAGGAGGTGGGGGTGCTATACAGCATGGTGGTGCTGATCCCTTGCGCATTGAACTCGCTGGTGGCCGTGCGGGAGCTGAACCGGGGACACGGGATGTTCTATGTGTTGATAGCGGTGCTGGCGGCCTGGGTGGCAGATATGGGGGCCTATTTTGCAGGCACCCTGTTTGGGCGGCATAAACTGTGCCCGGAGATCAGCCCGAAAAAGACCATAGAGGGGGCTATTGGCGGCACGGTGGCTGATGTGGCAGTGATGCTGCTATGTGGGCTGTGGTTCTCCATGGGGTTTTACCGGGGTGAGGTACAGGTGAATTACCTGGCCCTGTTCCTTATCGGCTTTTTTGGATCCTGGATATCCATTTTGGGTGACTTGAGTTTTTCACTGATTAAGCGTAGCTGCCATATCAAGGACTTCGGCCAGGTGATACCAGGGCATGGGGGCATTCTGGACAGGTTCGACAGCGTCATATTCACTGCGCCCTTTGTGTATCTATTAGTTAGCTTTCTACCGTTGGCAGGGGTGTAGGTGAATACTGTGGAGATCAAAATAAAACCGCTGCGGCCGGGGATGGCGGGGGAGTTCTTCCGTTACTTTGAGGAAGCTGTTTTCCCGCCCGGTGATCTCAGGGCAAACTGTTACTGTTTGGAGAGCCATTTGGCAGACGAGCAACGCTACCAAGAGGTTTTTGAGCGGCGGATGGTGGCAAAAGCATTGATCGACAGCGGAAAGATGACCGGCTACCTGCTTTATGATGGGGATCGCCCGGTAGGTTGGTGCAATGCGGGGAAAAAGGCAGCGTTCCGACCCCTTGTGGAGGATCCGGCCTATTTTACTACCAGGCCGGAGGATATTGGTATCCTGTACTGCCTGGATATTGCAGAAGGCTGGCAGGGCAAGGGGCTGGCCAGCCTTGCTGTTTCCCGTTTTTTGGAGGATGCTAGAGCCAGCGGGTATCGGTTTGTAGAGGGGTACCCCTTTACCAAGCGGGACTACCCTTGGCAGTATCACGGCCCGGTACGGCTTTACGAGAAACTGGGGTTTACCCTGTTCAGGGAACAACCGGGATTCTACATTTACAGGAAAGAGTTGTGAGCGGCAGGGTATTGGCGCCGCCGGAAGGGAGAATGGCCATATGGAAAGCAGGCAACTTTCATTGCTGGGATCGACCGGCTCTATCGGTGTGCAGACGCTGGAAGTGTTGCGGGGTCTTTATGCCGGCGGAACCTGCCCTTACCAGGTAGCGGTATTGGCGGCCCACTCAAACGTAAAACTGTTGGAACAGCAGGTCCGGGAGTTCCACCCCCAGGCCGTGGCCCTGTTTGAGCCGGCGGCGGCCAAGGATTTTCGGGAACGTACGCGGGATATGGGGATTCCTGTGCTCACCGGCATGGAGGGGCTGTGCGAAACCGCAGCCTGGGAGGGTGCAGACCTGACCTTGAACGCGGTGGTGGGCATGGTGGGGTTGCGGCCTACGTTGGCGGCCATTGCGGCGAAAAAAGACGTAGCCCTTGCCAATAAAGAAACGCTGGTGGCAGGCGGCCGGCTGGTCATGGACGCGGCCCGGCGCAACGAGGTGGAAATTTTGCCGGTGGACAGCGAGCATTCGGCTATTTTTCAGTGCCTGCGGGGGAATCATAACAAACAGGTGAAACGCCTGTTGCTGACGGCCTCCGGGGGGCCGTTTTTTGGCCGTAGCCCAGCGGAGCTGGAACAGGTGACCCCAGCGCAGGCCCTGCGGCATCCAAACTGGTCTATGGGGGCAAAAGTAACCATTGACTCCGCCACCCTGATGAACAAGGGGCTGGAGGTGATGGAGGCCCGCTGGCTGTTTGATATGCCCCCGGAAAAGATACAGGTGGTGGTACACCCGGAGAGTATCATACACTCTATGGTAGAGTATGCCGACGGTGCGGTCATGGCCCAGCTTGGCGTGCCGGATATGCGCCTGCCCATCCAGTACGCGTTAACGTACCCGGAACGCCTACCGTCACCGGTAGAGGAATTGGATTTATTCCAAACAGGCACCTTGGGTTTTTACCCACCGGATAGGGAGGCGTTCCCTTGCCTGGGCATTGCCGCAGAGGCATTGCGCCGTGGCGGCCTGGCCCCCACAGCAGTGAATGCGGCGAACGAACGGGCGGTGGCGGCATTTTTGGAAGGGAAGATACCCTTTACCGGGATAGCCACTTTGGTGGCCGGGGCGATGGAGCGCCAGCCTGCCGGTGATGCCTGTAGCCTGGAGGCGGTGCTAGAGGCCGACCGTGTGGCCCGGGATTATGTAGACCAGAGGCTGAACGGTTAAACCGATGGGCCGGGCCTATGCTGCTGGAAAAAGGAAACGTTTATTTCGAGTTTTAGACAAACCAGGGCACCGGCGTTGCTGCCCTTATGGCAAAAACCACAGGACACACCGAAGTTTTTGAATGAAGTCCCTTAAGCCGCCAAAGGCAACTTTTAGGCGCATACACCATCAGTAAGAACAGGAGTTGATACCATGCAGGTAGCTTTGTTGATCATAATAGGTGTGCTTTTGTTTGGGTTCGTGATATTCTTCCACGAGCTAGGGCATTTCCTTATGGCAAAGCTGGGGGGCATCCGGGTAAACGAGTTTGCTTTGGGTATGGGGCCAAGGCTGTGGGGGTTCCGCCGGGGGGAAACGGAATACGCCCTGCGGTTGCTGCCTATTGGCGGGTTTTGCGCTATGGAAGGCGAGGACGAAGAGAGTGGCGATGAGCGGGCTTTTGGCAACAAGCCGGTGTGGAAACGTGTATTGGTTGTAGTGGCCGGCGGGGTGTTTAACATTGTGCTGGGGTTGGTGCTGATGGTTGCGGTGCTGGCCCCCCAGGAAATCTTTGCGACCACTACCATTTCCCAGTTTACAGAGGGCGCTGCCACGGCTGCGGCCGGGGCGCAGGTGGGGGATAAAATCGTAGAGATAGACGGTTACGCCATTTATACGGACCGGGATATGAGTTTTGCCCTGGCCCTGGCTGACCCCGCTGCCATGCATATGGTGGTAGAGCGGAATGGCCAGCGGGTGGATCTGGGAACTTTTGCCATGCATACCCAGAACCTGGACGGCAAAGAGGTGGTGGCGCTGGATTTCTATGTACAGCCGGAACAGCGCACGGTAGCGGGGGTGTTGGGCCGCGCAGGGGCCGATACCTTCTCCATGGCCCGGATGGTAGTTGAAAGCTTGAAAGGGCTGCTGACAGGGCGGTTTGGGCTTAACGAGGTGGCCGGGCCGGTGGGGACGGCCCAGGCTATCTCCCAGGCGGCAGGGGCCGGGCTGGCCCAGGGGTTCGGCCAGGCATTAAGCAACCTGGTGATCATGATGATCATGATCACCGTCAACCTGGGTATCATTAACCTGTTGCCTTTGCCGGCCTTGGACGGCGGGCGGCTGCTGTTTCTGATATGGGAAGGGCTGACCCGCAAGCCTGTACCGGCCAAGTATGAGGGCTATGTCCACGCGGCAGGCTTTGTGCTGCTGATTGGGCTGATGGTGTTGATCACATTCCATGATGTGTGGCGGATCGTGACAGGATAAAGTATAAGGTGGGAAAGCCGGCCTGTTGGGGCCGGCATTGACCAACCAGGCAAAGTGTGAAAAGCTGACCACCCTACGGGCAAGCCTGTAGGAAACGTCAGCTTTTCATGTCACAGTAAAGGATTAAGCAGATATCCAGGCGCTGGGAAAGGAGAATGGAAAAATGGAGAGAAGAAAATCCAGGCAGATTGTAGCAGGCAGCGTAAAGATTGGAGGGGGCGCGGAAATACCGGTGCAGTCCATGCTGAGCGTGCCCTCGGCGGACATTGCGGGGAGCGTAGCCCAGGCCAGGGCATTGGAGGCGGCCGGATGCCAGTTGCTGCGGATCGCTATACCTGATAGGGAGGCGGTAAGGCGGCTGATCCCGGCGGTAAAGGAGGCTGTCCGTATCCCCGTGGTGGCGGACATCCATTTTGACTATAAGCTGGCGCTGGAGTCGGCGGAGGCGGGCATTGATAAGATACGCATTAACCCAGGCAATATCGGCAGCGACAGCCGGGTAAAGGCTGTGGCCGATGCCTGCCGCCAGCGGGGCATACCCATCCGGGTGGGAGTAAATGACGGCTCGCTGGAAAAGCATATCCTGGCAAAATATGGGCATCCCACCCCGGAGGCGCTGGCGGATAGCGCGCTGTACCATGCGTCGCTGCTGGAGAAGTTTGATTTTACGGACATTGTGCTATCCATGAAAGCCTCGTCTGTAGAGAGAACCATGCAGGCGTACCAGATCGTGGCACAGCGGTGCGATTACCCGCTGCATTTGGGCATTACCCACGCGGGCACAGCGCGTATGGGGCTTGTCAAGTCGGCAATCGGCATTGGCGGGCTCTTGCAGCAGGGGATCGGTGACACCTTACGGGTTTCCTTGACAGCGGACCCGGTGGAAGAGGTGCGGGCCGGGGGGGATATCCTCCGGGCATTGGGGTTGCGCCGGGGTGTAAAGTTGATTGCCTGCCCCACCTGTGGGCGTACGCGAATCGACCTGATTCCCCTGGCAAACCAGGTGGAGGCGGCGCTGGCGGGCTGCCAGAAGGATATTACCGTGGCAGTGATGGGCTGCGCGGTCAACGGTCCGGGGGAAGCCAGGGAGGCGGACGTGGGCATCGCCGGAGGTAAAGGCGAGGGGCTGATCTTCCGCAAAGGGGAAATTTTGCGCAAAGTGCCGGAGGCCCGGCTGCTGGACGAATTGTTGGCAGAGGTTGCCCGGCTGTAAGGCCGGGCCAGAAATATGGAGGGAGGGGATTGCTTGAAACAGGTCATTACCATTCAGCATTGCCAGTCAGAACACCATGTTAACGGGATGATGGGCAGTTGGAATGACTGGGAACTGACAGAGATGGGCCGGGAGCAGGCCCGGCGGCTGGGAGAACGGCTGGGGGCGGAATTGGCGGGACAGACGGTGAAGATCTATTCCTCCGACCTCAAACGTGCCGCGCAGACTGCTGCTCCCCTGGCCAGAAAGTTGGGCGTGGCGGTGGAGTACCGCCAGGAATTGCGGGAGCGGAGCCACGGCCCCGAAAGCATAGGGAAAACATCCCAGTGGTTCGCAGCCCGTATGGGGCGGGATAGGTACATAGATGACCGCCCCATGCCCGGCAGCGAAACCCGCCGGGAGTTGTATCAGCGGCTGGAGCCTCTCTGCCGGGAGGTGCTGGCGTGCCCAGAGGATACGGTGGTGCTGGTGTCCCACGGCGGGACGCTAATGGTGTGGAATACCTTGTGGCTGGGCTTGCCTCCTGAGGCAATGGACCATTGTTCCCTGCGTGGCAGGTCGGGCGGGATAGGTAGGTTTGATATTTACGACGGCTGGAGCAGGCGCATCACCTGCTTGGGGGACCTTACTTATATCCAGGGCTGAAACGAAAGGAGTATGTAAATGGGCACGATTGGCGAGATGTTTCAAAAAGAGTGTAAAGGCGAACACCTGCCGGATGCCCTATGGGAGGGGATGATCCAGCAGATCAGGGTGAACCGGGGAGAGAAGATGGCCAAGATTACGGCAGAGTTCCCCCAATTTGTAGAGTATGGGGATTTACAGCGACTGGCCAGGCTGATACAGGAACCGGGCCTGCACCGGGTGATGATAGAACCGCAGTTTCCACGGGAAAGCTTTGGCCCGGAACGGCTAACATCCCTGGCCGCGGCCTTGAAGGAGCAGGATGCCAGCCTTAACGGCAGCCTCAACGGGGCAACGGCCCAGTTAGAAAACGGTGTGCTGACAGTTACCCTGCTGCATGGAGGCTACGAGCGCCTGCAGGCCCATGACACCGCAGGGAAAATGCAGGCATTGATCAGCCAATGGTTTGGTGCAGATTGTCAGGTGCGTTTTACCGGCAGGCTGGCGGTAAAAGCCGGGGAGAGTTCATTGGTAGAGCGTACCCATCACCAGGAGGAAAAGCGCCAGAGGGAGGTTGCTATGCGGGAAATGGAACAGTACGAGGCGGCAATGGCCGATGAGGCCGCCAAACGGAAAATTGAAGTGCGGGAGGGCAACAGCCTGCGGCCGGGTATCGTGTTGGAAACGGCCCGCCCGGTATTGGGCCCGGTGCCCAGAAACCAACCTTTGCCCGTGAGCCAACTGAACGTGGAACTGGGCAGCACCGTAGTGTGGGGGGAAATCTTTGACCTGGAGAGTAAGGACACCAGGGATAAGTCGAAGAAAATCTACTCAATCGACATAACGGACTACACAGGGTCTACAACTTTGAAGATTATCCAGGACGCCAGCCAGTGCAAAGAACTGGATAAACTGAAAAAAGGGCAGTCCCTGCTGGTGCGGGGAGCCTTGGAATACGATAAGTATGACCGGGAGAACGTGCTACGCCCCCGGTCCATTGCCACGGTGGAACAGGTGCAGGTAGTGGACAACGCCTTGGAAAAGCGGGTGGAACTGCACTTACATACCAATATGTCGGATATGGACGGCATTACCCCTGCCGGCGACCTGGTGTGGCAGGCCCATAAATGGGGGCAGAAAGCCGTTGCCATTACAGACCACGGGGTGGCCCAGGCATTTCCTGAGGCTATGTTGGCTGAAGAGGCCATCCGCAAAGAATCCCCGGACTTCAAGGTGATTTACGGTACCGAGGCATACTTTGTCAACGACCTGGTGCCCGCCACCGTAGGGGAGTGTGCCCGGAACCTGGATGGGGAGTTCATCTGTTTTGATTTGGAAACCACAGGGCTCTCCCCCAAAAAGGAGCGCATTACGGAGATTGGTGCGGTGCGGGTACGGGACGGCCGGATATTGGACAGGTTCGACACCTTTGTGAATCCGGGGATACCCATTCCTCCCAAAATCACCGAACTTACCGGCATTACCGACCAGATGGTGGCAGATGCTCCCAGCGAGGAGGTGGCCCTGCTGATGTTCCGGGAATTCTGCGGTGAGGATCCGGTACTGGTGGCCCACAACGCTGGATTTGACATGAGTTTTTTAAAAGCTGCCGCGGCCCGTTACGATCAGGCACTCTCCTGGGCCTATATTGACACAGTGCCCATGTGCCGCTCCCTGCTCAAAGATGTGAAGGACTGCAAGCTGGATACGGTGGCCAAATACCTGCATCTGGGCAACTTTAACCATCACCGGGCAGACGATGACGCGGCCATGCTGGCTAATATCTTCTTGGATCTGGCCCGCCGCCTGAAAGAGGACAGGGGCGCTGTTACGGTGGCAGACATCAACCAGGCCCTGGCCGGCGGGGACCCCAAAAAGCTGCGGCCCTATCACATGATTATCCTGGTAAAGAACAACACCGGGCTTAAGAACCTGTACCGGCTGATTTCCGCGGCCCATCTGGAGTACTTCTACCGCAGTCCCCGCACCCCCAAAAGCCTGCTGGACAAGCACCGGGAGGGGCTGATCATCGGCAGTGCCTGTGAGGCCGGGGAACTGTTCCGGGCTATGATAGCCGGGGAGAGTTTTGAGCAGCTCTGCCAAATAGCCGCATACTATGACTATTTAGAGGTACAGCCCATTGGCAACAATATGTTTATGGTAAGAAATGGCGACACCGACGAAGAGGGGTTACGGGAGTACAACCGTACCATCGTGAAGATTGGGGAAAAGCTGGGCAAGCCGGTGGTGGCTACCGGCGACGTACACTTTAAGGACCCCAAGGATGCGGATTTCCGGAGGGTGATCATGAAAAACTTTGACGACGGTGACGAACAGGCCCCGCTGTATATGCGCACCACGGCAGAGATGCTGAAAGAGTTCGAATACCTTGGTAAGGAAAAAGCCTTTGAAGTGGTGGTAACAAACCCCAACAAAATTGCTGATATGGTAGAGCATATCCGGCCGGTGCCCATGGGCACTTTCCCGCCCTTTATTGAGGGGGCGCAGGAGCAGTTGGTAGAGATCACCTGGCGGCGGGCTAAGGAGCGTTACGGTGATCCCCTGCCGGAGATCGTAGAGGCCAGGCTCAACAAGGAACTGAACTCTATCATCAAGCACGGGTTTTCTGTGCTGTACATGACCGCCCAAAAGCTGGTGGCCAACAGCGAGGAGCACGGCTACCTGGTAGGATCCAGGGGCTCGGTAGGTTCTTCTTTTGTGGCAAGTATGTCGGGCATCTCAGAGGTAAACCCCCTAAGCCCCCACTACATCTGCCCTAAGTGCAGGCACAGCGAGTTTATCACCGACGGCAGCTATGATTCCGGTTTCGACCTGCCCCCCAAAAATTGCCCGGAATGCGGCACGCCTATGGATCGGGACGGGCATACCATCCCCTTTGAAACCTTTCTGGGCTTTGATGGGGACAAGGTGCCGGATATTGACCTGAACTTCTCGGACGAATATCAGGAGGGCGCCCACCGCTATACGGAGGTTCTGTTTGGCCGGGACAATGTATTTAAGGCGGGTACCATTGCCACGGTGGCGGAAAAGACGGCCTATGGCTATGTGAAAAGCTACTGCGAGACTCGCGGGCGCGTGCTGCATAAGGCGGAAGAAAAGCGGCTGGCCTTGGGCTGCACAGGTGTGCGGCGTACCACAGGCCAGCATCCCGGCGGTATGATCGTCATTCCCAGAGGGATGGAGGTCTACGATTTCTGCCCGGTACAGTACCCGGCCAATAAGGCGGAGTCCAACAATATTACAACCCACTTTGACTTCCACTCCATCCATGACAATGTGTGCAAGTTGGATGAGCTGGGCCATAAGGTACCTACGGTTTACCACTACCTGGAGGAGTATACCGGCATCCCGGTGATGAATGTTTCTATGAGCGACCCGGATGTGATGAGCCTGTTTAAGTCCCCGGCGGCACTGGGGATTGCCCCGGAGGATATTGAGGGGGTAAAGACCGGCACCCTGTCCCTGCCGGAGTTGGGAACCAACTTTGTGCGGGGGATGCTGGAGGAGTGCAAACCTGACCGTTTCTCGGACTTTTTGCAGATATCCGGCCTGTCCCACGGCACGGATGTGTGGCTGGGCAATGCCCAGGAGTTGATCCGCAACGGCACTTGTACCATTTCGGAGGTTATCGGCACCCGGGATCAGATCATGGTTTACCTGATGAACAAAGGGCTGGAGCCGAAGATGGCCTTTAAGATCATGGAAATCGTGCGAAAGGGCAAAGCGGGCAAACTGCTGACCCAGGAGCATATCGCCGCTATGAAGGAGCACAATGTGCCCCAGTGGTATATAGACTCCTGCTTTAAAATTAAGTATATGTTCCCCAAGGCCCACGCGGCGGCGTATATGATTGCGGCCTTACGGTTGGGCTGGTATAAGGTGCACAGACCGGTGGCGTTTTACGCGGCCTACTTTACAGTGTATACCGACGGCTTTGACGGGGCTATAGCCCTCAGTGGGCAGGACGCGGTGCTGCGCCGGATGCGGGATTTGGATATGAAACTGAAAAACCGCGAGGCCAGCGACAACGAAGCAAAGGAATTTGAATGTTTGCAGATTGTCAATGAGATGATGGCCCGGCACATCGAGATACTAAATGTAGACCTGTATAAGTCCGCGGCCAGCCAGTTTTTGGTGGAAGAAGAGAAAATCCGCCTGCCCTTCTCCTGCCTGAAAGGTGTGGGCGAGGCGGCAGCGGTAGATTTGGCCAAAGCACGGGAGAGTGGGGGCGAGTATATCTCCATAGACGACCTCCAGAGCCGGGCAAGGGTGTCCAACGCGGTGATCGATACTCTGCGGGCAGTAGGCGCGCTACAGGGCCTGCCGGAAAGCAGCCAGACAACCTTGTTTTAGAAACTGTTTTTAGCGGGTGGAAACCGCGCCAAAGAAGTCTATGGGGGATTGGCGCTGGCGCATGACAAGGGCGGCCCCTATGGTTTAGCCAGTAATATAGCGAGGGAGGCATTTTATGAAAGAGTGGATCAAACCGGCCAGGCTACAAAAGGGTGATATGGTCGCGGCCATTTCCCTTTCCGGTGGCCGTGCCGGGGATGAGGACTTGCGCTGGCGGTACGAGTTGGGGAAAAAGCGGCTGGAAGAGGTGTTCGGCCTACAGGTAGTGGAAACGCCCCATGCCCTGCGGGGCAGTGCATATCTGTATCGGAACCCGCAGGCCCGGGCGGAGGATCTGCATTGGGCGCTGGAGAACCGGGCGGTAAAGGGGATCATTGCCAATATGGGCGGGGATGATTCCTACCGCCTGCTACCATTCCTGGACGAACGGTTGATCGGGGAAAACCCCAAGCTTTTGATGGGGTACTCGGATATTACCACCACTTGTATGACGTATGCCCGTGCCGGGGTAATGAGCTATTATGGGCCAAACCTGCTGACGCCCATCGCCCAGCCGGGCAGCTTAGATCCTTATACCCGAAATGCCGTGGAACGGGCGTTATTCTCCGGGGAAGTGATCGGCCCGGTAGTGCCCTGCCAGCGGCATACACCCATCGAATGGCGGGATTTGCCGGAAAACCAGGTGGTGTGGACAGAGAACGAAGGCTATACGCTGCTGCAAGGGTGTGGCAAGGCACGGGGACGGCTGCTGGGTGGTTCAATAGGCCCGCTGCAACAAATTATGGGCACAGAATATTTCCCTTCGCGGGAAATGTGGGCGGGAAGTATTTTGTTCCTGGATGGGGCCTCGCCCTATGGCAGCACCCTGGCCATGCTCCATTCCCTCCGGACCTTAGGGGCTGCAGGGGTATTTAGCCAAGCGGCGGGCTTGTTGACCGGAGCGCTGCGTGACGAGGAGCAACAGGTGCTCACCCGATTCCTGCGGTATGAGGTGGGCCGGGAGGACTTACCTGTGCTGATGAATGTGGATTTCTGCCACCGCACCCCCATGGCCGTGCTGCCGGTAGGCGCTATGGCAGAGATCGACTGTGAACGTAGGGCATTCGCCATTTTAGAGAGCGCTACCGTGTGAGGGGGAACTTGTTGCAGGGGCTTGACAAATTGCCACGGATAGTTTATTATAGTAGCACAATAAATCGGTAGAAAGGGCAAACGGGTATGAGGAATTACAGCAGGCTTACACCGGAAGGGGTGCGCGATATTCTTTTTGAGGAGTGCCGCGCCCGCCGGGAGGCGCAGCGGCGGCTGACAGGTGTCTTTGCCAGCAGAGGCTACCGGGAGGTGATTACCCCTGGTGTGGAATACTATGATGTATTCAACCTGCCCGGCGCGGTGGTCCCCCAACAGGAGATGGTAAAATCCACCGATGGCGCGGGGCGGCTGGTTGTGGTACGGCCGGACTCTACTTTGCCCATTGCCCGTATGGCCGCGGCCCGGTTGCAAAGCCACCGGCGGCCCATACGGCTATACTATAGCCAGAACGTTTACCGTACCTGGCCGGCGCTGCTGGGGCGCAGCCATGAGTCGGCGCAAATGGGTGTGGAGTTGCTGGGCGCAGCAGGGCTGCGGGCCGACTTGGAGGTTATCTGCGTGGCGGTAGAGGCTTTACGGGCAGTGGCAGGGGATTTCCGCATTGAAATTGGCCATGCCGGGCTCTTCAAGCTGCTGGCCGGGCGGCTGGCCCTCTCTCCGGAGCGGCGGGAGGAGATCCGGGCTACGATCGAGGCAAAAAATTACGGCGCGTTGGGGGAACTGTTAGACCCCCTGGGAGACAGTACGGAGGCAAAGGCCATCCGCCGCCTACCCAGGCTGTTTGGCGGGGAAGAGGCTCTTGCCGAGGCAGAAAGCTGGCGGCTGGACGGTGGCCTGGCAGATACGCTTGCGTATTTGCGGGCCCTGTACACGGCCCTGCAAAAACTGGGGCTGGGTAGCCGGCTCATGGTAGACCTAGGGCTTGTGCAGCGCAATGACTACTATACCGGCGTGGTGTTCAGCGGCTACGTGCAGGAGCATGGGGGCCCGGTACTTACCGGTGGGCGATACGACGGGTTATGCGGGAAGTTTGGCCAGGATATGCCCGCAGCAGGCTTTGCCTTGGACATGGATGCCGCCGCTGCCCTTCTGGAACGCCATATGGCCCCAGAAGAACCGGCGCAGGTGCTGGTACACGGGGAAAACGGCTTTGAAACCCAGGCCCAGCGGGAGGTGTTGCGGCTGACGGCAGAGGGCGTTGCCTGCGAAGGTTCGGTGTGGGAAACCGTGGAAGAGGCGGTGGCCTATGCGCAGGCAGCCGGGATCGCACAAGTGCTGCGGGTGGGGGAGCCCAGTGAAACCATCGCCGTTAGTGGGAAAACAGAATGCAAAGGGGGGCCGCTGCCATGAGGCCACTGCGTATTGCCCTGACCAAAGGGCGGCTGGAAAAATCGACCACAGCATTAATGGAAAAAGCTGGGCTGGACTGCTCGGCCCTGCGGGATAAAGGCCGCAAGCTGGTCCTGCCTGTAGGGGACGGCCTGGAGGCGGTGCTTGCGAAGGCCGGCGATGTGATCACTTACCTGGAGCACGGTGTGTGCGACCTGGGTGTAGTGGGTAAGGATGTGATCATGGAACGGGGCGGGCAGTTCTTTGAGATACTGGATCTGCGGTTCGGGAAGTGTGGCTTTGCCCTGGCTGCCCCGGCAGGCGTGGACTTTTACGGGGGCTACCAGGGCAAGACGATTGCCACCAAATACCCCCATGTGGCCCGGCGGTTCTTTCAAAGCAAGGCGATGGACGTCCGGGTCATCAAGATCGAGGGTTCGGTAGAACTGGCGCCATTGCTGGGGCTGGCAGATGGGATCGTCGACCTGGTGGAAACAGGCGCCACGCTGAAGGAGAACGGTCTGGCTGTTGTAGAGCCTGTGGCCCAGGTATCTGCCCGGCTGATTGTAAACGCTGCCAGCCTGAAACTGCGCAAGCAGGAAATAGAAACACTGGCTGAACGGCTGGAACGTGCGCTGGATTAAGGGCGCCGGCGTACAGGATTAAGCCCCCCAAGCTGCAAGGGGCAAGATTGCTTTTTTGGGCGCTTGGCCTTTAGGCAAGGCTGTTAACGTAGCAGCAGTTGCCCCGACCATGCGCAGTAAGCAATAAAATTTCCCCACAGGCCCTCATGTAATAAAGAAGGAAAAACGCGGCCCAAAGCGCAACCAATGGTCGGGCTACCGGCTGGCGATACAAAAGTTTTGGAAGGGCACAAAGGGTGCGAAGGGTGTAGCACCCAGTAAACCCGACAAAACCAAAGGAGAGATCACCATGATAAAAACAGTGACAGCCACCGGGCCGGAACGCCAGGCGTTCATCAGGGAACTGAAGGCCAGGGCGGGCAGTGTGGACCCCAAGATCGAGCAGGCCGTTGCAGAGATTGTGGAGGCTGTACGTGACGGCGGGGATGAGGCAGTGAAGGCGTATTCCCGCCGGTTTGACGGATGGACCCCGGACAGCCTGGAACTTTCCCGGCAGGAGATGGAACGCCTACAGGCGGGGTGTGACCCGGCTTTCTTGGCAGCACTAGAGCGGGCAGCCAGAAACATCTATGACTTTCACAACCGGCAAAAGCAGCAAAGTCGTATCGACCCTATGGGCAACGGCATCATTACCGGCCAGCGGGTGCGGGGCCTGCATAGGGCCGGGGTCTATGTGCCCGGGGGCACGGCGGGGTACCCCTCTTCCGTGCTGATGAACGTGATCCCCGCCAAGGTAGCCGGGGTGGGGGAGATCGTGATGGCTACGCCCCCCGGTCGCTCCGGCCGGCCGGATCCCAACATCATTGCCGCTGCTCTTGCCGCCGGGGTAGACCGGGTATTCTTGATGGGCGGTGCCCAGGCGGTGGCTGCGTTGGCTTTCGGTACGGGGAGCGTACCGAAAGTGGATAAAATCGTGGGCCCAGGGAACATTTACGTAGCTACCGCCAAAAAGCAGTTGTACGGCGTGGTTGACATCGACATGATTGCCGGGCCCAGCGAGATCCTGATCATCGCCGACGATAGTGCCGACCCGGAATTCCTGGCTGCTGACCTGATGAGCCAGGCAGAACACGACCCCATGGCCTCGGCAGTGCTGATCACCCCCAGCGAAAGGCTGGCCCAGGAGGCTGTAGCGGCTATCTACCGCCAGTTGCCCGGCCTGTCCCGGCGTGAGGTGATCGAGCAGTCTTTGGACGGGTATGGGGCGGTGATCGTGTGCGGGGATATGGACGAGGCAGTGGAATTTGCCAACGAACTGGCCCCAGAACACCTGGAGGTCTGCTGCCGGGAACCCTTTGACTATCTGGGGCGGCTGGACAATGCCGGCTCGGTTTTCCTGGGGAATTATTCTCCGGAGCCTTTGGGGGACTACTACGCCGGGGCCAACCATGTGCTGCCTACCGGAGGCACGGCCCGGTTCTTCTCTCCCCTCTCGGTGGATGACTTCATCAAGAAGTCCAGCTTTATCTATTACCCCAGGGAAGAGTTGCTGAAAGCCGCCGGGGACATCGTGCTGCTGGCCGAAACGGAAGAACTGACTGCCCACGCCAATTCCATCAAGGTGCGGCAGGGGCGCTGATATGGAACGTCAACTGGAAACCGTGGAAGATGTGTACAAGGCCCTGGCCGGGCAAGGGCAGCTAGAATGGATCGGCGAGAGCAGAACTGCGGCGGTTTTGTACTTTCAGCGGGGTAAAAAGCAGTTTAAGGTGTTTTTCGATGACAGCAATGTGGAAGTTTCCGTAAAAAAGCGGTGGTTTAAAGACGAGTATTGGGACTCGCTGGGTACCCGCCATTATGACGCCCCGGAGGACACGGTCAATGACGTGTTCGACACGGTGATGTGGTGCCTGGAAGAATTTGGAGGGAGAGGGAAAAAGGATGTATGAGTTGAACGCCAAGCTGCGGGGCCTGGCCGCTTACACCCCTGTGGACAACACCGGCTGTGTGCGGCTGGACGCCAATGAATCCTTTGTGGAACCGCCCCGGGCGTTATTGGATGCCATGAAGGCTGTGCTGGAAGAAACTGCCTTTAACCGGTACCCGGATCCGGCTGCCGGGGCCCTTTGCCGAGCTTTTGCCAACTATTATGGGGTGGAGCCGGGTCATGTGACTGCGGGCAATGGTTCGGATGAGTTGATTTCGGTGATTTTCCAGGCGTTCTTGCAGCGGGGGGAGGCCTTTGCCACTTTGGAGCCGGATTTTTCTATGTATGCCCAAGGGGGCCTGCTGGCAGAGGGCCGGCATATCCCCATTACTAAGCGGGATTGGCGCATTGATGTGGACGAAACCCTGGAACTCTGCCAGAAGGAAAGGGTAAGGCTGTTGATTTTCAGCAACCCCTGCAACCCCACCTCTCTGGTGCTGGGGAAAGAGGCGGTGCGCAGGCTGGTCAGGGGCACAGATGCCCTGGTTGTGCTGGATGAGGCCTATATGGACTTTTCCGGCCAGAGCCTGCTGGGGGAGGAAGGGGACTTTGACAACCTGATTATCCTGCGCACGTGCTCTAAGGCTATTGGTATGGCGGCCCTGCGGCTGGGCTTTGCCGTGGCCGGGGAGGGCCTCACCAGGGCGCTACGGGCGGCAAAATCCCCCTATAATGTAGGGAGTATCCCCCAGGCTATAGGCACGGCGGTGCTGGGCAGGCCGGCCCTGTTACAGGGCGCTTTGGGGGAGATTTTGGCCTCGCGGCGGGCGTTGCTGGCCGGTTTGGGCGCGTTGCAGGCGGCTGTGCCTGGGCGGTTCCGGGTGCTGGAAGGGGAGGCAAATTTTGCCGCTTTGGTGATGAAAGACGCCTGTGAGGTGCAAAAAACGCTGTTAAAACAGGGGATAGCTGTACGATATACCGGCGGTCTTTTGCGGGTATCATGCGGAAAGCCAGGGGATAATAAGGGGTTCTTAGAGGCATTTCGCAAGGTGTTGGAGGGGAAAATATGAAGAGAAGGGGCACGGTACAGAGAAAAACAGGGGAAACGGACATAACCCTTACCCTGGACCTGGACGGGGGGCAGCGGGACATTGCCACGGGCATAGGATTTTTCGACCATATGCTGAACGCCCTGGCGGTACACGCCGGGCTGGGCCTGACCGTACGGGCTGTGGGCGACCTGGAGGTGGACTGCCACCACACGGTGGAGGATGTGGGCATTGTGCTGGGAAAGGCCCTGGCACAGGCCCTGGGGGATAAGGCCGGGTTGCGGCGGTATGGCCATGCCTTTATCCCCATGGACGAGGCGCTGGCTTTTTGTGCCGTGGATGTGAGCGGCCGGCCTTTTCTGGTGTTCCGGGGGGAATTCCCCCAGGGGCAGGTGGGGGCGTACGATAGCTGCATGACGGAGGAGTTTTTCCGGGCACTGGCTATGCACGCGGGCATCACCCTGCATATGCGGTGCGAGTACGGAAAAAATACCCACCATATGGTAGAAGGGTTGTTTAAAGCCTTTGCCCACGCTCTGAAGGACGCGGTGGCGTTGGAGGGGCACGGGGTGCTGTCCTCTAAAGGCGTGCTGTGAGGGCTGGGAACCGGCCTGGGGATGAGAATACCGCTATGGCGGGTTGCGCGGGCAGCGCTGCCGCTGCTTGACGGGGTGGGGTGACCCCGGTATAGTGGAGGCAGGGGGTTGGGGGGATCATCTGCGGGGTGGGAACCGGCCTGGGGATGAAAATGCCGCTGTGCGGGCTGTGTGAACGGTTTTGCCACTGTTTGACGGGGTGGGGGCTGGCCCTGGTATGGTGGAGGCAGGGCTTTGGGGGGATCATCTGCGGGGTGGAAACCGGCCTGGGGATGAAAATACCGCTATGGCGGGTTGCGTGGACTGCTCTGCCGTTGTTTGAGGGGATGGGGTGGCCCCGGTGTGGTGAAGGCAGGGCTTTGGAGGGATCATCTGCGGGGTGGGAACCGGCCTGGGGATGAAAGTGCCGCTGTGCGGGAGGCTTTGCCAGTGCTTTATAGGGTGGGCCATTTTCCGGCGTGTGCTGTGAGGGGAGGAGATCAACATGAAATATGAAAACATACTGGTGGCTTTGGATATGCTGGGCTGCCCCAACCGCTGCCGCCACTGCTTTATGGGGTGGAGGGAGAACCCCCGCATGGGGGAGGCGGATTTGCGCTTTGTGGCGGAGGCCCTGCGCCCGTACGCCAAGACCCTTACGGTGGCCGGCTGGAACCGGGAGCCGGATTTTGGGGACGATTACCGGGAGAAATGGGCGCTGTGCAGGGAACTTTCCAGCCCCGGCACGCCGCCGGAGCATTACGAACTGGCCAGCGTGTGGCGGCTGGCCAGGGACCCGGCATACGCCCCCTGGTTGAAGGCTTTGGGGCTGCGGTATGTGCAGTTGACCCTGTTCGGCGGCGAAGGGCTTACGGACTATTTTACCGGGCGCAAGGGCGCTTATCAGGACATTTTGCGGGCCGTGGACGCTTTGCTGGAAAGCGGCATCGCCCCCAGGATACAGGTTTTTGTGAACAAGCAGACCCTCCCGGAACTGCCGGCGGTGGAGGAGCTTATCGGCCGGCTGGGACTGGAACGGCGCTGCGAGGCTACCGGCATACCCTTTGTGTGTTTTGCCCATCAGGGCTCCTGCGACGGGGAGGCGGAAAAGCTGTACCCCATCTGGCCCACCAGCGAGGATCTGGCGCGGATACCGGAGAAACTGGCCCGGTACACCTGTAAGCACTTTAACGCCAAAAACCTACAGGCGGTATTCGGCCAGGAGGAAGGCCGGCTGGTACGGGAACTTTGGGAGGACGGCACCACGGAGCATTTGGGCGGGGGGCTTTCGCCGGTGCTGTATGTGGACGGGGCGTTGGACGTTTACCCCAACATAGGCACCCCCGCGGCCCAGTGGCGTTTGGGGAACCTGCGGGCGGACGGCCCGGAAAAGGTGCTGGAAAACCTGGCCCAGGACAGGAGCACGGCCCAGAGGGTTAGGAAAACGGTGCCGCTGGGCCGGCTGGTACAGGCCTGCGGCGACCCGGACAGCCGGCGGCTGTTTGGCCGGGGGGATTACGTGGACTATCTGCTAAACCGGTATTGCCGGGAAAAGCTATAGGGCAGAGGAAGAGGGCAGGGGCGCGGGACAGGCGCGCAAAAACGGGAGAGGAGCGAGAGCATGATCATTTTGCCGGCTATTGATATTCATGAGGGGAAGTGTGTACGGCTGTTCCGGGGGGACTATGCCACCGCCCAGGTGGTGGCCGGGGACGCCGGGGAAACGGCCCGGCAGTTCCGGGAGCAAGGGGCCCACTGGCTGCATATGGTGGACCTGGACGGGGCCAGGGAGGGCCGGCCGGTGAACCAGGCGCTGATTTTGGAAACGGCCCGCCACGCCGGGATGCACGTAGAGGTGGGGGGCGGTATTCGGGATATGGCTACGGTGGAGGCATACCTGGAGGCAGGGGCCGGCCGGGTGATTTTGGGCTCGGCGGCCCTGGAGGACCCGGCCTTTGTGCGGGAGGCGGTGAAAGCCTACGGCAGGCGGATCGCCGTGGGTATTGACGCCTTGGGGGGGAAGGCCGCGACCCAGGGCTGGACCCGCCAGAGCGGCACCCACTATATCGACCTGGCACGGCAGGTGGAGAATATGGGGGTGGAGTATATTATCTGCACGGATATTCAGAAGGACGGCACCCAGGCCGGCCCCAACCTGGAGATGCTGGACCGGCTCAACCGGGCGGTGGGGTGTAATATCATTGCAAGCGGCGGGGTGAGCAGCCTGCTGGACATGGTGGCGCTATACGAACTGGGGCTATATGGGGCCATTGCGGGCAAGGCCCTGTATGCGGGCACGCTGGACCTACGGGCCGCAGTGCGCGCCTGCCACCGGTTTTCAGGCAGGGCCCCGAAAACGGAGGCGGCGGTCAACGACGAGTTGGAGCGGTTTTTCCAGAAGGGGGAGCTGGTCCCGGCGGTTGTGCAGGACGCGGACAGCGGTCAGGTGCTGATGCTGGCGTACATGAACAGCGCCGCCCTGGGAAAAACCATGCGGACCGGCTATACCTGGTTTTACAGCCGCAGCCGGCAGGCCCTTTGGAACAAGGGGGAAACGTCCGGCAACACCCAGCGGGTGGTAAGCATTACCGCGGATTGCGACAACGACACTTTGCTGGTAAAGGTGCGGCCCAACGGGCCGGCCTGCCACACCGGGGCTGTAAGCTGTTTCTTTAAGGAAGTATGGAGCGGGAACCAAGAGGAGGAAGAATAAGATGGAGGCACTGAAGGAACTGTACCGGGTGGCGGCCAGCCGGAAGGAGGGCGCGCAGGAGGGGTCTTATACCGGATACCTGTTTGAAAAGGGGCTGGATAAGATCTTGAAGAAATGCGCGGAGGAGTGCGGCGAGGTGATCATCGCCGCGAAAAACGGCGAAAAGGCCGAAACCGTAGGGGAGATCAGCGACCTGCTGTATCACCTGATTGTGCTGATGGTAAACGAGGGTATCCCCCTGGAGGACGTGGAGGCGGAACTGGAGCGCCGCGCCCGGAAACAGGGGAACCTGAAACAGTTCCATCAGGTGGACAAAGATACCTGATGGGGCGCGGGGGCGGCAGGGGGAAACAGCCTTTACAAGGGGAGGCGTGGGCGATGGACAGGCAAACCGGCGGGGGGCTCTGGCAAGAGCCGCTGCCCTGGGACTTTACGGCAAAGGTGCGGGACTTCCTGCGCCCGGAGGTGCGGCTGCTGGACTTGAACGCCGGGGACGGCGGCTACCTGCTGTCCCTTGGGCACCCCCTTGCCCTGACCGGCGGGGTGGTGTGGCAGGCTGAGGACTACCGGCGGTGCCTGAAACGGCTGGGCCCCAGGGGCGCCGCGGTGCGGTTTTGCGAGAACGCGGCACGGCTGCCCTTTGGGGACGGCTGCTTTGACGTGGCCATCAACCGGCAGGGGCCTTGCCCGCCGGAGGAGATTGCCAGGGTGCTGGCACGGGGCGGCTTTTTGGTGACAGAACAGGTGGGCGGCATGGACGCCCGGAGGCCGGGGGCGCCGGACTATAACCTGGAAAACCAGGGGCCCAAGTTCCGGGCGGCGGGGTTCCGGGTGATAAGCGGCAACCAGGCCTACCCGCTTTTGGAGGAAGGCTCCTGGCGGCGGGGGCACCGGTTCCTGGTGGTGGCCAAGCGGCGTTAACCGGCCAGGCCATAGGGACTGGAGAAATTTGAAAAATGGAATGCAGGGAATTGGGCGCGGGCGATGCAGCCGCCCTGCTGCCCCTTTATATAGGCTACTACAACCGGCACGAGGAGGGCCAGTGGACGGAGGAGTCTGCCGGCAGGCGCATCCGCCAGGTGCTGGGCATGGACGGCGGCTGGGGCCTGGCTTTGATGGAGGCGGGGGAGCCCCTGGGTTTTGCCATGGGCTACTTTAAGCCCTACGACGACCTGACCTCCTTTGTGCTGGAGGAGATCGTGGTTGCCGGGGAGCGCCAGGGCCAGGGGCTGGGCACCCGGCTTTTGGCGGAAACGGAGCGGCGCGTCCGGGCAAGGGGCGCTGCCGGGGTGGAGCTCCAGGCGGTGAACAGCCCCCTGCACGCCCATTTCTACCAAAAGGCCGGGTACGGGGACGCGAAAAACTTTGTGCTAAAGGTGAAGTGGTTCCCGGCGGGGCAGCCCGAAGCGGACGGACCGCCCCATTAAGAAAACTTTAACATTCTCAGAGGTTTACCTCCCCTGCAAAATGGTGTATAATGGAAGGGAACCTGGAGAAAGGAAACGCAAGGGAATGGCGAAAAAAGTTTGTAAGGGGCTGTTTTTGGCCCTCTGTGTGCTGGGGATTTTGTGGTTTTGTATGCCGGTCCTTCACGGGGGCTTTGGGGAGGGCTCGGTGTTTGGGATAATGGTGTGCGGGATGGGGATTGCGCTGGTGGCGCTGTACCCCAAAGCGGTGAAAAAGGGCCGCCGGCAGCGGTGGCTGGCCAGGGTTTTTGCGGCGCTATATGCGCTGGGCCTGGGCTGGGCGGCTTTTCTGACGGGGCTGATCATCAGCAGCCAGGCCATGGCCGTGCCCCAGGGGCTGGATGTGATTGTGCTGGGGGCCCAGGTGTACAGCGCCGAACGCATGGGTATGAGCCTGACCAACCGGGTGGAACGGGCGGCAGAGTATTTGCAGGCCAACCCGGCGGTAAACTGCATTGTGACCGGCGGGCAGGGGGGCAACGAGCCCTGCCCGGAGGCGTTGGCGGCTAAAAATGCCCTGGTGCGCAAGGGCATCGACCCGGCGCGCATTTATATGGAGGACAAGTCACGGAACACCCGGCAGAACCTGCGCTTTGCCATGGAGGTGGCCAGGGAGAACGGGCTTGGCACCAGGGTGGTGGTGGTCAGCCAGAACTTCCATATGTACCGGGCGGTGCGGTTGGCCCGCAGCGCCGGGTTTGACGCCTATGCCCTGCCGGCAAAAACCGACCCGGTCATTTTCCCCTCTTACTATGGCCGGGAACTGCTGTCGCTGACCAAGTGGTATGTGGAGGAGCTGTTCCAGTAAGGGGAGGGCCGCCCCGGACCAAAAAAAGCTTGCAAAAGCGGGCGGTTTGTGGTAGTATCTATCATGAGAAAAGGGAAGGGGTGGCTTTTGTGCGCGGGCTGGTAGCAGGTTGTGCCGGAAATGTGGTAAAAGGCCCTGATTTCCCCGTTGGCTGCGGCGTGTGCCGGGCAGCTTTCCCGTTTGTTATGTACGTCCCCGCCCAGGAATGGGTGGGGCTGTTTTTGTAATGGGAAAAGGAGGACGCATGAAGATTTTGCTAAAAGGGCCCCGGCTGGTTGACCCCAGCCAGGGCCTGGACGGAACAGGGGATATCCTGCTGGAGGATGGGAAGATCGGGGCGGTAGGGGACGGGATAGACCCGGCCGGCTGCCAGGTGCTGGATTGCCGGGGGCTGGTGGCCGCGCCGGGGCTGGTGGATATGCACGTCCACCTGCGGGACCCGGGGCAGACCCATAAGGAGGATTTGGCCTCTGCCTGCCGGGCGGCGGCGGCCGGGGGCGTGACCAGCCTGTTGGCCATGCCCAACACCCAGCCCCCCATGGACAGCCCGGAACAGGTGCGGGCGCTGCTGGACCGGGCCGAAACCGCAGACGCCCGCGTGTATACATCAGCCTGTGTGACAAAGGGGATGAAGGGGGAGGCGTGCACGGACTTTGCCGCGCTGAAGGAGGCGGGGGCCATCGCCCTTAGCGACGACGGCAGGCCGGTGGGCAGTACCCGCTGCCTGCTGGAGGCGCTGGAGCAGGCCCGTGCCCTGGGCCTGGCCCTTACCGCCCACTGCGAGGATATGGAACTGGCCGCCGGGGGGCTGATGAACCAGGGGGAGATATCCCGGCGGCTGGGGGTGAAGGGCGTGCCCGCCGCTGCCGAGGATTGCGGCGTGGCCAGGGAGATTGCCGCTGCGGCCAGCATAGGGGCGGCGGTACATATCTGCCATGTGAGCACGAAGGGCTCGGTGGCCCTGATACGGGACGCCAAGGCCAGGGGGGTACAGGTCACGGCGGAAACCTGCCCCCATTATCTGCTGCTTACCGACGAGGCGCTGGAAAGCATGGACGCGGATTACCGCATGAACCCGCCCCTGGGGGACGAGGCGGACCGGCTGGCCCTGTTGGAAGGGCTGGCTGACGGCACCCTGGACGCTATTTCCACCGACCACGCGCCCCATACCCCGGAGGAGAAGGGGGATTTCATCACAGCGCCCAACGGGGCCATTGGCATGGAAACCTCCCTGGCCGCGGTGCTAACGGCAGTAAAGGGGCGGTTCGGGCTGGCGGAGGTGATCCGGCTGATGAGCACGGCCCCGGCGGCAATTTTGGGGATAGAAGGCGGCACCCTGCGGGTAGGGGCCCCGGCAGATGTGGTGGTGTTCGACCCGGAGGAGCGCTGGCGGGTGGACCCGGAACGGCTGCACGGCAAGAGCCGGAATACCCCCTTTAAAGGGATGGAGCTGACAGGCCGGGTGAAGCTGACCTTCTCCCGCGGACGGAAAGTGTTTGACAGGCTGTAGGAGAGGGCTCTCTCGCGATTGCCCATGTTGGGTTTCCAAAGGGCCTGCGGCCCTTTGGCGGGGAAGCCGCTGGAGGCAAAAAGAGAAACCGGCTAAGCAAAGGCCTGACTCGCGGGCCGGTGGCTGTAAAGAATTGCGAAACCTCGTGCGCGACAAGGGGTTTCCAAAGGGCCTGCGGCCCTTTGGCGGGGAAGCCGCTGGAGGCAAAAGCGAAACGGTTCAAGCAAAGGCCCACCTCGCGGGCCGGTGGCTGTAAAGAATTGCGAAACGCTGTGCGCGGCGAGGGGTTTCCAAAGGGCCTGTGGCCCTTTGGCGGGGAAGCCGCCGGAGGCAAAAAGCGAAACGGTTCAAGCAAAGGCCTGGCTCGCGGGCCGGTGGCTGTAAAGAATTGTGAAACCTCGTGCGCGACAAGGGGTTTCCAAAGGGCCTGTGGCCCTTTGGCGGGGATTCTTAAGGGGCAGGGCCCCTTAAGCCGCCGGAGGCAAAAAGAGAAACCGGCTAAGCAAAGGCTCACCTCGCGGGCCGGTGGCTGTAAAGAATTGCGAAACCTCGTGCGCGACAAGGGGTTTCCAAAGGGCCTGTGGCCCTTTGGTGGGGATTCTTAAGGGGCGGGGCCCCTTAAGGCCCACGTCCCATCCAATAAAAAACAAGTTAAGGAGAGATTGCCATGTCAATGGACAGACTTCTGGAAGGTATCATGAAAAAGCAAAACCCCACGGTGGCCGGGCTGGATCCCAAGCTGAGCTTTATCCCGGAACACATAAAGGCTGCCTGCTACGAGGCCCACGGCAAAAACTTGCAGGGTGCGGCGGCCGCGCTGCTGGACTTCAACAAGGGGCTCATCGACGCCCTTAGCGACGTGGTGCCCGCGGTTAAGCCCCAGGCCGCCTACTACGAACTGTACGGCTGGCCGGGGATGAAGGCCCTTGCCGAAACCATCGCCTATGCCAAGGAAAAGGGGCTTTTTGTGATCACCGACGGCAAGCGCAATGACATTGGCGCCACCATGGAGGCCTACGCCACCGCCCATCTGGGCGTGACCGACGTGGAGGGGGAGGGCTTTGAGGCATTTGGCGCAGACGCGCTCACCGTGAACGGCTACCTGGGCAGCGACTGCATCGACCCGCTGCTGCGCGTGTGCGCGGCTAAGGATAAGGGCATCTTTGTGCTGGCGAAAACCTCCAACCCCTCGGCCGGGGAGTTCCAGGATCAGATGCTCCACGCCATGTACGAGCCCCTGTACCGGGCTATGGGCAATATGTGCCAGCAGTGGGGGCTGAAACTGGCCGGCCAATACGGCTACAGCGGCGTGGGCGCGGTGGTGGGGGCCACCTATCCCCAGCAGCTTAAGGAACTGCGCAAGGCCCTGCCCAACACCTTCTTTTTGGTGCCCGGCTACGGGGCCCAGGGCGGCGCGGCCGAGGACGTGGCCCATGCCTTTGACAAGCACGGGGCCGGGGCCATTGTGAACTCCTCACGGGCGATTATGTGCGCCTGGCAGAAGGAGGGCTGCGACCCTGCCGATTACGCCGGCGCCGCCCGCCGGGAGGCCCTGCGGATGCGGGACGAGATTATGGCCCGGCTGGGCGGCATCAGCCTGCCGGTGTAAGGGGAGGCCGCGGTATGTGTGATCGGTGTGACAAGAAACCCTTTGATTCCCTGCCCTGCCGGCTTGTTGCCGCGGAGGAACTGGCCCCCGGTATCTTTGACTTCCGGGTGAGCGCCCCCCAACTGGCGGCGTTGGCCCAGCCGGGGCAGTTCGCCCAGATACGCCTGCCGGGGCATACCCTGCGCCGGCCCATCTCCCTTTGTGGGATCGACCGGGACCGGGGGGAACTGCGGTTTGTGTTCCAGGTGCGGGGCCAGGGTACGGCGGAACTGGCGGCTTTCCGGCCCGGGGACAGCCTGGAGGTTTTAGCCCCTCTGGGCAAGGGGTTCCCCATTGACCCCGGCAAAAAGACTTTACTGCTGGGGGGAGGCATCGGCGTGCCGCCCCTGCTGGGCGCGGCAGAGGCTTTGGGCAGCCAGGCCGTGGCTTTGCTGGGTTTCCGGGACAAGGGCACGGTGATTCTGGAGGAGGACTTCCGCCGGGCCGGGGCCAAAGTGCTGGTTGCCACGGACGACGGCAGCTACGGCCACCAGGGGCTGGTAACGGAACTGGCGGCGGGAGAGGGCTTTGACGTGCTTTTTGCCTGCGGGCCCGCCCCCATGCTGAAGGCCGCCAAGGCTCTGGCAAAAAGCCGGGGGGCCGGGGGGTATCTCTCCCTGGAGCAGCGTATGGCCTGCGGGGTAGGGGCCTGCCTGGGCTGCGCCGTGGCTCTGCTGGATGGGGACGGCCAGACGTATTACGGCCATGTGTGCAAGGACGGGCCGGTGCTGGATATGGACCGGGTAGCGGAAAGCGCCCTGTAAGCGGAAGGAGAGGCTTATGATCATATTGTGTTCCAATGGCCTGACCAGCCGGCCCCTGCGGGAGGCGGCTGGCCGGTATGGCAAGGCCGGGGGCCGGGCCGCGCTGGTGGTTACGGCAGACCCGGTTTACCGGGAGGAAAACCGCCATGTGCCCCGCTGCCGGGCGGAACTGGAGGCGCTGGGCCTGGCGGTGGAGATTTTTGACTTTGACAGGCAGCCGGCGGAGGCCCTTGCCCACTATGACGTGGTGGAACTGATAGGGGGCAACCCTTACTACCTGCTGGATTCCATCCAAAAGCACGGAGGGCGGGAGGTTTTGCGGCAGATAGGGGAAAAGGGGCTGCTCATTGGGTGGAGCGCCGGGGCGCTGGTGCTGGGGCCCAGCCTGGGGCTGGTGAACCAATACAGCCCGGAGATGAACACCGTGGACCTTACGGACCTGCGGGCTTTGGGGCTGGCAGAGGCGCAGGTGCTGCCCCATTACAGCCGGTTCCACACCCGGTATGCGGATTTTGCGGCCAGGTGCCGGGCCTATGAGCAGGCCAACCACTGTGCCGTCACCCGGCTGGACGACGGCGAGGGCCTTTTGCTGGACGGGCAGGGCAGGCTGGTGGAGGAACTGTTCTCCCCCCTGCGGGTGGACGTGGCCGGGGTGGGGTTTCGCAACCCGGTGATCGCCGCCTCGGGCACCTTTGGCTTTGGCCGGGAGTACGCCGGGCTGTACCCCCTCAGCGAATTGGGGGGCATCAGTTGTAAGGGCACCACCCTGCACCCCCGCCCGGGCAACCCGCCCCCCAGGGTGACGGAAACCCCCGGCGGGATGCTCAATGCCGTGGGCCTGCAAAACCCCGGCGCAGCCCATTTCCTCCGGGAGGACCTGCCCTGGCTTTCCCGGCAGGGGACGAAAATTATCGCCAACCTGGCGGGCAGCACCGTGGAGGACTACTGTGAAACCGCCCGGCTGTTTAACGGCACGGCGGTGGATATGGTAGAGTTGAATATCTCCTGCCCCAACGTGAAGGAGGGGGGCGTGCAGTTTGGGGTGACGGCCCAGGGGGTGGAGGGCATCACCAGGGCTGTGCGGGCGGTATGCCAAAAGCCGCTGATGGTCAAGCTATCCCCCAATGTCACCGACATCAGCGAAATGGCCCTGGCCGCCGAAAGCGCCGGGGCGGACGCGGTTTCCCTGATCAACACCCTCACCGGTATGCGCATCGACATTAACACCCGGCGGCCGGTTATCCGCAACAATACCGGGGGGCTTTCGGGCCCGGCCGTGCTGCCGGTGGCCCTGCGCATGGTCTGGCAAGTTGCCCAAAAGGTGCAGATACCCATTGTGGGGCTGGGGGGCATCTCCACCTGGCAGGACGCCGTAGAGATGCTGTTGGCAGGGGCCAGCGCCATCCAGGTGGGCACAGCCATCTTTACCGACCCATACGCGCCCCTTAAGATACGGGACGGCCTGCTGGCGTTTATGGAGAAGAACGGGGTAAAATCTGTATCCGAACTGACAGGGGGTGTGCGGCCATGGTGACGAAAGTTTATCTAATCCGCCACTGCCAGTCCATGGGCAATCTGGAGCACCGGTTTCAGGGGCGGTTTGACGCGGAGGTGAGCCCCGCCGGGGAGCAGCAGCTTGCCCTGCTGGGCCTGCGTTTCCGCAACGAGGCCATCGACGCCATCTACACCAGCCCCCTAAAACGGGCCCGGGCCACGGCCCAGGCCATCGCCCAATACCACCCGGGTATCCCGGTGGTTGAGGAGCCGGGGCTCATTGAGATCGACTGCGGGGAGATGGAGAACCTGCTGCTCACCCAGGTGGCCCAGCAGTTCCCCCAGGTGGCAAGGAACTGGGACCAGAGCCCGGACCTGTGCCAATTCCCCGGGGGGGAAACCATGGCCCAGGTGTATGCCCGGGCCAATGCCGCCCTGGACCGGCTCATCGCCCAAAACCCGGGAAAAACGCTGGTGGCCGCCACCCACGGGGGGGTGCTGCGCAACCTGTACGCCCGGGTGGCCTTCGGCAAGCCGGAGGGCATCCGGGACAGCGGGGTGTTCGGCAACACGGGGGTCAGCACCCTGCTGGCGGAGGGGGATGCCCTGCGCTGGGAGGCGGTGAACGACCTGTCCCATCTGCCGGAGGATATGCGCCGCCCGCCCACCTACTTCTCCTTTACCCAAATGGCCGGGAGGGAGCCGGTATGATCATACTGGCGGTGGATTTGGGCCATGCCCGCACCGGGCTTGCGGTGTGCGACGCCCGTGAGATGCTGGCCTCACCCCTGATGGTGGTGCAGGAGCGGAACGAAGGGCGGCTGGCGGAGCGGGTGGCGGAGGCGGCCCGATCGGCCCAGGCGGAATTGGTGGTGGTGGGCCTGCCCCGGAACATGGACGGCACCGAAGGGGACAGCGCCCGCTTTGCCAGGGAAATGGGGGAAAAGCTAAAGGCGCTGACCGGCCTGCCGGTGGAGTTTTGGGACGAGTGGGGCACGACCATTACGGCCCACGGCTACCTGAACGAAACCAATACCAAGGGGAAAAAGCGCAAAGCCGTGGTAGACGCGGTGGCAGCGGTGATCATTTTGGAGGACTACCTGCGGGCCAGGCGGAACCGTTGCAAATAAAAAATAGCAGGGACATTTGCCCCTGCCATTTTATAACAAAATCAATAGTTTATTGTCTTTTCTATAACAAAATTTCCTTGCATATTATTCGCGTCAAAAGTGCTGGTGCGGACACCGATTTATGTAATCAGGTTGTGTATGTAGAGTAAATAACTGTCAATTCAGAGGATAATGCAGTATTCTGGTGAAAAACTCTGGCTGTGGTATCCCCGGCTTTAGGTATAAGAATGGTTCGATCGTATATAGTCGAGGTTGACGACAATGGGTTAACACCATCCTGATATAACGAAGAATCATTTTCCTAATTGTTTTCATCTAAATCAATAATTGGCAAATCCCAGCCGGGAAAAAGTTCACTAAAAGCGGGGGTTTCTTCCACTTCACCAGTTTCTAAATTCAGAGTAAAACCGATAACGCCACGATTATCTGCATACCAATCAGTTTGGTTGGCAATCTCGTCACGTGCCTCCAAGATCTTTTCCTTTGTCATGGCATCGGCTTTGTCAAGATCCATATAGGCATAGGTACGGGTTTCTGCAGAGATGACAGGTGTTGAATTAGAAACCGGTTTGGGTGAATTTTTGTACATCTCAATTTCTTCTTTGTGTTCAGATAAAAATTCTGCCGCTAATTCTTCTACAATTCTTTTTGCATAGTGTTTTAAAATAATTGAATAATTTTCAAGTAATATATGCAAGATAATTGGATAAATTAGCGTTTTGGAATACGTCCTAAATATCAGTTGAAAAATGACCTGGAAAGGCGGGGATCCTATGTGCAGCAACAAACGGAAGATCGTGCTGGTGGGCACCGGCATGGTGGGTATGAGCTTTGCCTACTCGGCGCTGAACCGCTCCCTTTGCGATGAACTGGTGCTGGTGGACATTGACAAAAAGCGGGCCATGGGCGAGGCCATGGACCTGAACCACGGCGTGGCCTTTGCCAGCAGCAGTATGAAGATTTACGCGGGCGAATATGCCGACTGTTCGGACGCGGATATTGTGGTGATCTGTGCGGGGGTAAACCAAAAGCCCGGCGAATCCCGGCTGGACCTGCTCAAGCGCAACGCCGCGGTGTTCCAGTCCATTATCGAGCCGGTGGTGCGTTCCGGGTTTGGGGGCGTATTTTTGGTGGCCACCAACCCGGTGGACATTATGACCAGGGTGACGTATGAACTTTCGGGCTTTAACCCCAACCGGGTGTTTGGCAGCGGCACCACCCTGGACACCGCCCGGCTGCGGTACCTGCTGGGGGAGTATTTCTCCGTTGACCCCCGGAATATGCACGCCTATGTGATCGGCGAGCACGGGGACAGCGAGTTTGTGCCCTGGAGCCAGGCCATGATTGCCACCAAGTCGGTTATCGACGTGTGTGAGCAGTCAGAGGGCCGCTACCGTTTGGAGGAAATGCAGCGCCTGAGCACCGAGGTGCGGGACGCGGCCCAGCAGATCATTGAGGCCAAAAACGCCACCTATTACGGCATCGGCATGGCTCTGGTGCGCATTTGCCGGGCCGTGCTAGGGGACGAGAACAGTGTGCTGACGGTTTCTGCCCGGCTGCGGGGGGAGTACGGCCAGCGGGACGTGTATGCCGGGGTGCCCTGCATTGTCAACGGCAACGGCGTGGACCGGGTGCTGGAATTGCGCCTGACGGAAGAGGAGCAGGAGAAATTCCGCGCCTCCTGCCGTGTGCTGGAGGAAAGCTACCAGGGGATGGGGCTAAACTAGACAAGCCTGCCAGGGCCGGGAACCGCTTAGCCCCTGGCCCCCTATGCCCCACGCCCCGGCATACCCCTGGCGGGGAACGGCGCCGCCAGGGGTTCTACATATTGTAGCCTCCCAGGCCGGTGGGGCGGGCGCCGTCACCATGGCCGGCACAGGGCCCACGGAGGGTGTGGGCGCCCATTGGCAAGGCGCTGCCTCTACAGGAAACCGGGGTACAGGGCCGGCCCCTATGCCTAGGGCTTGTTTGAAAATAGAGGAAATGACGGAATTTTGACCAGAAGCGGTCAGCTTCAAGGAGAAAACCGCAAGGAATACTTGCGTATTACGAGGATTTTCGACGCAGAAGATGGCTGTTTCTGGGTAAAAAGACGGCGTTTTCGATTTTTCAAACAAGCCCTAGCCGTTGTGATGCGTTGGCCTCCTTATACAAGAAATCGTGAAAAGCGTAAAGAGCCTGTTTTTTTGTGGAAACCCGGTTGACAAAACTGCCGGGATAGTGTATAATTTTCTGATGTAAAGAAGGTCGCTTTACAGAGAGGGGTGCGGGCTGTGGCGAAGGACTTGAGGATCTCTTACCTGTTGGACTTTTACGGGGAGATGCTCACAGAAACCCAGCGGGAGGCAATGGACGCTTACTACAACCAGGATATGTCCCTGTCGGAGATCGCGGAGGACAGGCGGATCAGCCGCCAGGGCGTGCGGGACGCCATCAAGCGGGCCGAGCAGCAGTTGGCCGAGATGGAAGAGCGGCTGGGGCTGTGTAAGCGGTTTGAGGAGGTACAGCGGGCTTTAGAGGCTGTGTGTGACTGTGCGTTGGATATCCAGGAGATGAACGCCCTGCACGGCAGGGTGGCTGGCATTGACCAGCGGGCCGGCGAGATTATGGAACTGGCCAAGGAGATTGCAGAGAGGGACTAGGAAACCGCGGTGCAAAGGGCCCTGCGGGTTATGCAAGGCCGTGGGCTTTACAGGCGGCTTTGCAGAGAATAGAATCGGGAGAGGTGAGCCGGATGGCGTTTGAGGGTTTGGCGGAAAAGCTGAGCAACTCGTTTAAAAAACTGCGGGGCAAGGGGAAGCTCAGCGAGGCCGACGTAAAAGAGGCCATGCGGGAGGTCCGCCTGGCCCTGCTGGAGGCGGACGTCAACTATAAGGTGGCAAAGGAACTGACTGGGAAGATCACCGAACGGGCCGTGGGCTCTGAGGTGATGGAGAGCCTGACCCCCGCCCAGATGGTCATTAAGATTGTAAACGAGGAACTGACCGCTCTGATGGGCGGCAGCGAGGAGCGGCTGAAAAGCCCGCCCCATCCCCCGGCGGTTATCATGATGTGCGGCCTGCAAGGCGCGGGCAAAACCACCCATGTGGCCAAGCTGGCCTATATGCTGAAAAGCCAGGGCCACCGCCCCCTGCTGGTGGCCGGCGACGTGTACCGCCCGGCGGCTATCAAGCAGCTAAAGGTCATGGGCGAGAAGGCCGGCGCCCCGGTGTTCGAGCGGGGCAACCAGGATCCGGTGGAAACCGCCAGGGAGGCGGTGCGCCATGCCAAAGACTATGGCCACGACTATGTGCTGATCGACACGGCGGGCCGTTTACAGATAGACGAGCAACTGATGGACGAGCTGCGCCGGATGAAAGAGGCTGTCAACCCCACCGACATTTTGCTGGTGGTAGACGCCATGATCGGCCAGGAGTCGGTCAATGTGGCAAAGACATTCGACGGGCTGTTGGACATTACCGGGGTTATCCTGACCAAGCTGGACGGCGACACCCGGGGCGGCGCGGCCCTGTCCATTAAAGCGGTGACAGGCAAGCCCATCAAGTTCGCGGGCACCGGCGAAAAGCTGGACGGCCTGGAGGTGTTCCACCCCGACCGGATGGCCGGGCGTATTTTGGGCATGGGCGACGTGCTCAGCCTGATTGAGGACGCCCAGTTGCGCATGGACGAAAAGGCCGCTGCCAAAACCGCTGAGCGGATGATGAACAACAAGCTGGATCTGAACGATATGCTGGACCAGTTCCAGCAGGTAAAAAAGATGGGCCCTCTGAAAGGCATCCTCTCCAAGCTGCCGGGCATTGGCGGCAAGGTGGATGAACTGGACATCGACGAGCGGATCATGGACCGCACCGCGGCCATCATCCTTTCCATGACCCCCTATGAGCGCAGCCACCCGGACAGCCTGAACGCCTCCCGGAAAAAACGCATTGCCGCGGGTTGCGGCCAGAAAGTGGAGGACGTAAACCGGCTGCTCAACCAGTTTAAGCAGACACAAAAACTGATGAAACAGTTTGGCGGTAAAAAAGGCAAAAAGCTGATGCGTGGCCTGGGCGGCATGGGCGGCGGTATGCCGTTTTAGTGAGCCGGGGCAAAGATTGCCACCGTCCGGGCCATGGACGGCGTAACGGCGGCACGGTACCGCCCGCTGGGCTTTTCGGCGTACGGCGCGTAATGATTGGATGGAGGAGGAGAATAGATGAAACTCGGCGAGGTATGCCTGCTGACCAGCGATGTAGTCCGTCTGGCTGATTTTTATAGAAAGCTGCTGGAAGCAGAGGACGGGGAGGACAAGGACGACCTGATGCATCAATTTGTGCTGGTAAAGGAAACCGACCTGACCATCATGAAAGATGACGCACCCCGCAAGGGCCAAAGCGCTGTTTTGACCTTTACGGTAGAGGACATCTACGCGGCCCATGCAAGGCTGCAAGAGATGGGCGTGAAGATTGTGGAACCGCCTACGGCCCGGCCCTGGGGGGCGGTGAACATGAGTTTTCTGGACCCGGATGGGAATGTGGTGTATTTCCGCACTTTCCCGCGCAATGGGGAGTGATCCCCCCAGCAAGGTTTGGACAGGGAGGCACTTGGCGTGCGGGCCCTTTCAATATAAACTATCAATTTATGAACAAGTGGAGGAAAATGACATGGCTGTAAAGATCAGACTGCGCCGTATGGGCGCGAAAAAGAACCCCTTCTACCGCATTGTGGTGGCAGATTCCCGTTTCCCCCGGGATGGCCGTTTCATTGAGGAGATCGGCTACTACAACCCCATGGAAGAGCCCAGCGTGGTCAAGCTGGACCCTGAGAAGGCCAAAAAGTGGATCGAGAACGGCGCTCAGCCCACCGACACGGTACGGGATCTGTTCAAAAAGCACGGCGTGATCTAAAATGTGCCGCCTTACCGGCCCATTTTGGGCTGTTGCAGGCACAAAAGCAGTATTACCGCAGAAAGGAGGGCACGTAGTATGCAGGATCTGTTGAGAGCGATTGCCTCGGGCCTGGTAGAAAAGCCGGAGGAGATTACCGTCAGCAGCGAGGAAGGGGAGGACGGCGTGGTTGTCTTCCATCTTCATGTGGCAGAGGACGATATGGGACGGGTCATCGGCCGGCAGGGGCGCATTGCAAAGGCCATTCGCGTGGTTATGCGCGCCGCCGCCGCACGCAATGATATGAAGAAGATCATGGTGGAGATCGACTAACGGAATTATGGCAGAGAGGGGCTTTTTAAGGCCCTTTTTTGCTTTTGGGAGGGACTATGGAAAAACGTTTTTTAGAGGCGGGGAAAATCGTGCGCACCCATGGCGTGCGGGGTGAACTGTGCCTGGAGCCCTGGGCGGATTCCCCGGATTTCTTAAAGCAGGTCAAGGAGTTTTACTTTGACCCCCAGGGCCAGCGGCCGGCAGGGCTGCAAAGCGCCCGGGTGCACAAGGGGCGGCTGCTGATCTGCCTGGCCGGGGTAAGTACGGTAGAGCAAGGGGACGCCCTGCGGGGCAAGGTGCTGTACCTGGACCGGGAGGAAATACACCTGGAAGAGGGCCGGTTCTTCTTACAGGACCTGATCGGCCTACAGGCGGTGGACGGCCGTACCGGCCAGGTATACGGTACGGTGGAGGAGATTTTAAACACCCCTGCCAATGACGTATACCGCATTGTGGGCGGGGGCAAGGAGTACCTTTTCCCGGCAGTGGCGCATATGATAAAGCGGACTGCGCCAGAGGAAGGGGTCATAGAACTGCTGCCCATCCCCGGCATTTTTGACGGCGGCGGGGAGGAAGCCTGATGCGCATGGACATTTTTACCCTGTTCCCGGCGATGTTCCCCCCTGTGCTGGAAACCAGCATTGTAGGCCGGGCCCGGCGGCGGGGCCTGTTGCAGATCTGCTGCCACCAGTTGCGGGATTTTTCCCCGGACCGCCGGGGCCGGGTGGACGATATGGTCTTTGGCGGGGGCAAGGGTATGTTGCTGATGGCCGAGCCCTTTGCACGGGGACTGGACGCCCTGGCAGAGCATTTAGGGGCCCGGCCCCATGTGGTGTACCTCTCCCCCAGGGGCCGGGTGCTGGACCAACAGCGGGCCCGGGAACTGGCCGGGCTGCCGGCCCTGGCCCTGCTGTGCGGCCACTACGAGGGGCTGGACCAGCGGCTGCTGGATGAATACCAGGCCGAAGAGCTTTCCATAGGCGATTATGTGCTGACAGGCGGCGAACTGCCCGCCATGATTTTGGCCGACGCGGTAAGCCGGATGCTGCCGGGGGTGCTTTCGGACCAGAGCTGCTTTGAGCAGGAGAGCCACTTCTCCGGCCTGCTGGAGCACCCCCAGTATACCCGGCCGGAGGTGTGGCGGGGCCGCAGCGTGCCGCCGGTATTGCTCAGCGGCCATCACCAGAAGATTGAACGGTGGAAAAGGGAGGAATCCCTGACAATCACCAGGCAAAACCGGCCAGACCTTTTTGTGCGCTATGCTGAGGCAGAACAGAAAAGCTGAGCACAAATAGTATAGTAGGCAAAGAAAAGACTATATATGGTAGGTGTGACAGCCAAAAGGCCACGACTGTACCAAAAACTTTCCACCATATCGGGCAATATACACAAATTGGGGCGGGCGAAACATTCATACTCTGTTCATGGAACCGAAATTTGTGCATACTTGTTGACGGCGGCGGGAAATATGGTATAATTAGTGTAATTTCCAGGAGGTTCTGAAGTCTTGGGGTACAGGGGGTGCCTGCTGCGGTGCCTGCTGTGGCCCCGCCCCAAACAGAGAGCAGGGGCCGGTTTGAAAACCGGGCTTATGTACGCGCGGTGTTCCAGCGGGCCCCACACACTGATTTCAAAATTCTGTAGGAGAGTGAATGTACATGTGCGCAAAGGAAGTTTTGGTTCAGAATCAGGTCGGCCTTCATGCCCGTCCGGCAACGTTCTTTATTCAGAAGGCCAATGAGTTCAAGTCCTCCATCTGGGTGGAGAAGGAGGAACGCAGAGTGAACGCCAAGAGTCTTTTGGGCGTATTGAGCCTGGGTATCGTGGGCGGCGTCACCATCCGTATCATTGCCGACGGTTCCGACGAGCAGCAGGCGGTTGACGCGCTGGTGGCTCTGGTAAACTCCGGGTTCGCTGAGTAAGAAAGCGGCTGTTAAACGGGCATCGCTGCAAAGCCTGTTTCAAACGGCCGAAACGTGTGCTTTTATGCTGAGGACGGCCGGTCCCAGCCGGAAAACCCACAGGCGCGGTACAAGCGGGTACTGCGGGGTCCCGGTAGGGGGACGGCTGCCTTTAAGGTAAAGGCAGGCGGTTCGGGGGTTTGAAACGGGTTTTGGCAGCGGTGCTTTTTTCTTGGGGGTGAAAGCTTTGACAGAACAGGACGAAAAAAAGAAAGAACTGCGTAAAAAAGCCATGCAGCTCCCTTTGACCCCAGGGGTCTATATCATGCACAACAGCAGCGGGGAGATCATCTACATCGGCAAGGCAAAGGCCCTGAAAAACCGGGTCAGCCAGTACTTTGGCTCCGAGAAAAACCACGACGCCAAAGTGCGCAAGATGGTATCCAACGTGGATTGGTTCGAGTACATCCTCACCGACAGCGAATTTGAGGCCCTGGTGCTGGAAAGCAGCCTGATCAAGCAGCACCAGCCCAAGTACAATATTTTGCTGAAGGACGACAAGGGCTATTGCTACATCCGCATCAGCGGCGGCCAGTGGCCCAAGCTTTCGGCGGTTTTGCAGATGGAGGATGACGGCGCCAAATACGTGGGCCCCTACCTGAGCTTTTGGTCCGTGCGGGAAACCGTCGACGCGGCCAGGAAGATCTTCAAGCTGCCGGACTGCAACCGGCGTTTCCCCCAGGACATAGGCAAAAGCCGGCCCTGCCTGAATTTTTACATCGACCAATGTTGCGCCCCCTGCCGAGGTAAAATAAACCAGGCGGAGTACAACGAGGCCTTCCAGCAGGCGTTGGACTTTGTCAAGGGCGGCAGCAGCACTTCGATAAAAGAACTGACCGCCCGGATGGAGCAGGCCGCGGAGGATTTGGATTTTGAACTGGCCGCCCGCCTGCGGGACAGGATCAACGCCATCAACAAGCTGAAAGCCCGCCAGAAGGTGGTGGCCAGCCGGGTGGAAGAGCAGGACGTGTTTGCCCTGGCCCAGGGCGAGGCCCACACGGCCTTTGAGGTGTTCCGGTTCACCGGGGGCAAGCTGAGCGACCGGGAGAGTTTCCTCACCGAGGGCTGTCAGCCGGATCCGGAAAGCCGCTCGGAGTTTTTGCGGCAGTACTACGCCATCCGGGACCGGGTGCCGCCGGTTGTCACCATGGACGGGCCGGTGGAGGACCAGGAACTGGTGGCCCGGTGGCTCACCGGGAAACGGGGGCGCACGGTAAAAATCAACGTGCCCCAAAAGGGCAGCCAGCGGCAGTTGGTGGAGATGTGCCGGGCCAACGCCGCCGAGAGCCTGGCCCAGCACAGCGGCCTTACCGGGCGGGACGCCTCTGCCCTGGATGAACTGCGGCGGCTGCTGGGCCTGGAAAAGACCCCGGCCTATGTGGAGTGCTATGACATCTCCAACCTGCAAGGGGGCGAGAACGTGGCGGGCATGGTGGTCTTTGAGAACGGCAGGCCCTTAAAGGCCGCCTACCGGCGGTTTAAGATCAAAACCGTAGAGGGCCAGGATGACTACGGCTCCATGCGGGAGGTGATCCGCCGGCGGTTCGAGGAATACAAGGCCCACCAGGCAGCAGGGGACAACACCGGTTTCGGCAGGCTGCCGGACCTGGTGCTGCTGGACGGAGGCAAGGGCCATGTGGCGGCGGTGCAGCCCGTACTGGAGGCAATGGGGGTCAACGTGCCCCTGTACGGCCTGGTAAAGGATGACAAGCACCGCACCCGGGCCATTGCCAAAACCGGGGGGGAGATCGCCATTACCTCCACCCGGCGGGCGTTTACGCTGCTGTCCACCATCCAGGACGAGGTGCACCGGTTTGCCATTGGCTACCACCGGCAGCAGCGGAAAAAGTCAGCCATTTCCAGCACCCTGCTGTCCATAGAAGGGGTAGGCCCGGCCCGGGCCAAGGCGTTGCTGAAACACTTTAAGACCGTAGGGGCGGTCGGCCAGGCTGCGGTAGAGGAGCTGGCCGCAGCGCCGGGCATGAGCAGGCCGGCGGCCGAGGCCGTGTACAGGCATTTCCACGGGGAGGATGGGCAGAAAGGGGCCGGATAAGGCCAGCGGTCCCCTTTTGCGAAACGGCGGGGAGCCCAAACTTTCCTTTGCGGGCCTGCCACGCGGGATTTTCCTGCATTTTTTCCATAAAAGATGCAGAAAATTTTCCGTAAAGGTTGACATCTACCCTGAAAAATGGGATAATAACATGGAATGTTTCTTTTGGAGTGGAACTATGCGAATTATTACCGGTACAAAACGGGGCAAAAAGCTGCTCTCCCTGGAGGGCGAGCAGGTCCGCCCCACCACCAATATGGTCAAAGAGGCCCTGTTCAACATCCTGCAATTTGGCATTGAGGGCCGCCGGGTGTTGGACCTCTTCGCCGGCTCCGGCCAAATCGGGCTGGAGGCCCTCAGCCGGGGCGCCCGCCAGGCCGTGCTGGTAGACAGCAGCCGGGACGCGGTGCGGGTGATCCAGAAAAACGTGGAGGCTACCGGCTTTGGCAGCCAGTGCCAGGTGGTGGCCGCCGATTTTGCCGGCTACCTGCGCGCTGAACAGGGTATGTTCGACGTGGCGTTTATCGACCCGCCCTACCAGGCCGGCCTGCTGGGCCAGGCCCTGTCCCTTACCGCCGGCCGCATGAACCCTGGCGGGGTCATTGTGTGCGAGCACGGCAGCAGGGAGGAGCCCCCCGAAGGCGCCGGGGGCTTTGCCAAGCAAAAAACCTACCGCTACGGCCGTACCGCCCTGACGGTATACCGGGCACAGGGGCAGTAGAAAATAAGGGAAGGCCGGGGCGCCCGGCCGCAAGGAGTTTGAAACGCGGATGACGGAACACATGAAAACAGCCGTCTGCCCCGGCAGCTTTGACCCGGTGACTTTGGGGCATCTGGACATTATCAGCCGGGCCAGCAAGATTTTTGACCGCATCATCGTGGCAGTGCCAGTCAACCCGGACAAGCGGTACAGCTTTTCCGTGGAAGAGCGTATGGCCATGCTGGAAAAGGTCTGCCGGGCCGAGGGCCTCTGCAATGTGGAGATAGACCGGGTAGAGGGCCTGTTGGCCGACTATGCCCGGCAAAAAGAGGCCGTGGTGGTAGTTAAGGGCCTGCGGGCCCTGACGGATTTTGAGTATGAATTCCAGCAGGCGCTGACCAATAAAAAGCTGAACCCCCAGTTGGAAACCATGTTCCTGTCTACCAGCGCGGAGCATATGTTTTTAAGCTCCAGCATGGTCAAGCAGGTGGCGGGTTTCCGGGGGGATATCTCCCACTTTGTCCCCGCGTGTATCCTGGAGGAGATCAAAGGGCGCCTGTGCGCCCAAGCCTAGCCGCCCCCGGCAAAGCGGCCCACAAAACGGAAAACAACCTTGCCAAAACCGCAAGGCAGAATAGCGCACGGCCTTGCGGGCTTTGGGAAAGCCCCCATCGCTCTGCCGGCCAAGATATTGGGAAAGGAACGGGTTACTATGAGCAATAACCAAGCGACCATTGAAGACCTGATCGACGAGATGTACGACGTGCTGGAGAAGGGGTTCAAGCTGCCCTTGTCCTCCGGCAAGGTGCTGGTGGACAGTGAGGAGATCCGGGCTATCCTGGATGACATCCGGGACGTGTTCCCCCAGGAGATCGGCCAGGCCAAGGCTATTGTAGCGGACCGGGGCCAGATTTTGGCAGAGGCCCAGCGGGAGGCGGACTCTATCCTGCATACCGCCGAGGAGCGGGGGAAAGCGCTGGTATCCCAAGAGGAAGTGGTGCGCCAGGCCCAGCAGATGGCCAACGAGATCGTCACCCAGGCCCAGGCTAAGGTGCGGGAAATGCGCAAAGCCAGCAGCGATTATGTGGACGATCTGATGCGCCGCACAGACGAATCCCTTTCCGAAAGCCTGACCGAATTGCGCAAGACCAGGCAGAATATCAAGGCCTCACAGCGAAACTCACAAATCTGACCTGCTTTTTTTGTGCTGATTTGCCACAATAAACTAAGCCTCCCCATTCCCTTCGCAAGATATTGCGAAGGGAATTTTTGTTCCCGCAAAATGCCCTCGAACGTGCCTTCGAGCCTAGAGATGGGCGGCTTTTCCCAGATTTTGCGGTTGCTTTTAGGGGGAGATTACGGTATAATAAAAAAGCCGGTAAGGCAAATAGTGGTGGAAAGTGTGTAGTAGCGGTGAAGAATGTGGAGCCCGGTGGCAAATATCCCAGGCCCACCCCAGCCGCCCCAGCCACGGACACGGAAAGGGGTCATCAGTATGCTGACGGGCGAATACCGGCACAACATGGACCCCAAAGGCCGTGTAACCATGCCATCCAAGTTCCGGGAGGACCTGGGGGACCGTTTCTTCGTGTGCAAGGGGCTGGACGGCTGCCTCTTCGTGCTCTCCTGTGCCCAGTGGGCCAAGCTGGTGGAGAAGGTTTCCGCCATGCCCCTTTCCCAGGGCAAAGGGATCCAGCGCTATTTCTTCTCCGGCGCGGCAGAGGTGGAAACGGACAAGCAGGGGCGTATCCTGATCCCCCAAAACCTCCGGGACCACGCGGGCCTGGACAAGGACGTTACGGTCATCGGCGCGGCGGTACGGGCTGAGATATGGGATACAGCCCGGTGGAACGACTACAACAGCAGCCAGACCGCCGAGGAGATCGAAGAATCTATGAATTTGCTGGGGTTCTGAGGCGCATATGGAATTTCAACACAAACCGGTACTTTTTCATGAAACCATCGCGGGCCTGGCCCCCTGTCCGGGCGGGGACTATATTGACGGCACCGTAGGCGGCGGGGGGCATTCCCAGGCGATCCTGGAAGCCCTGTCCGGTCAGGGCAGGCTGCTGGCCATTGACCAGGACCCGGACGCCCTGGCGGCGGCCTCGGCCCGGCTGGTCGGCTTTGCCAATGTGGTATTCGCCCGGGGCAATTTCAGCCACATGGACAAGCTGGCCCAGGAAAATGGCTTTACCCAGGTAAACGGCATCCTGCTGGATATCGGCGTGTCCTCCCACCAGTTGGATGACCCCCAACGGGGGTTTTCCTACCACCATGACGCGCCGCTGGATATGCGCATGAGCCAGCAAGGGCCCAGCGCGGCCGACCTGGTCAACAGTCTCTCCCAGCAGGCGTTGGCCAGCGTGATCGCCCGTTATGGGGAGGACAAAAGCGCCGGGCGCATCGCCCAGGGCATTTGCCGTGCACGGGAGGAAGGGCCTATCCGCACCACCGGGCAACTGGCAGAGATCATCAAGGGTTCGGTACCGGCCGCTGTGCGCCGGGCAGAGGGCCACCCGGCCCGCCGCACCTTCCAGGCGCTGCGCATTGCGGTAAATGGCGAGTTGGACTGCCTGCGCCAGGGCCTTACGGCGGCTTTCGGGCTGCTAAAGCCCGGCGGGCGGCTGGCGGTCATCACCTTCCATTCCCTGGAAGACCGCATTGTAAAACGCCAGATGCAGCAGTGGTGCCAGGGCTGTGTGTGCCCCAAGGATTTCCCCGTGTGCGTCTGCGGGCAAAAACCCCAGGGCAGGCTGGTCTACAAAAAGGGGCTTGCCCCCTCCGGGGAGGAAACCGCCCAAAACCCCAGGGCCCGAAGCGCCCGGCTGCGGGTGTTTGAGAAGGGGCAGGGTGAAGGCACAGGCCCGTAACGGGCAGGGAACGGCTTTATCAGTCAGGTCAGGGAGGAAGGCTTACCGGGACAGGAATATCCGCGCGGGATGGGGTCGGCGGCCCCTATCTATACCGCTTTACATAACCAGCCAACAGTATTTGTTGCAGATATAGCCCAGGCCAATGGGGCCGGGGCCAAAAGCCGGCCAATCGGGCCGGCGGGGAGGACACACTATGGCATATCGGACAGAGGCCTATGATTTTTCGTATTTTGAGGAGCGGAATACCGCCCCGAAGTTAGAGCCTCAGGTGGTAGAGGAGCAGGCGGGCAATGTAGTCGAGTTGCCCGAACAACAGGGCAGTGTAGTCGAACTGCCCGAACAGCCGGGGGCCCAGCCGAAAAAGCAGGCGAAAGTCCGGCGCAACCCGCTGAAAATGGTGGCAGGTACGCTGTGTTTCATTACGCTGTTCGCCGCGGGCCTTACCGCGGTATTAAGCGAGGTGCAGCTAACCGAGCTGACCGAGAAGATCAACGAAACCCAGAACCTGCTGGACGAGGCGGAGAGCCTGGAGATCCAGCTAAATATGCAGGCCGCCCAACGTATGACGGACGCCCAGGTAGAGGACTACGTGGAGCAGCAGTTGGGCATGGGCAAGGCAACCGGCTCCCAGGTGTTTTATAGGCACGTGGCCCAGCAGGACAAGGGCACGGTGGTGCAGGAGTTGGAGGATATGTCGGCCATTGACCAATTTTTTGCGCAGATAAGAGCCTGGCTGGCAGGGTAATAAGCGGCCGCCGGCCGGAATAACAATAGAATGGCGGAGGAAAGGGGAGAGCCAAAGGGATTTGGCTCTCGCTTTATAGGTGCAGGGGCAGCGGCCCCGGCCGCCAAAGGCCAAAGGCCCACAGCCTGCCGGCCAGTTTTTTTGGAGGAAAAAGCGTATGGCAAAAGGCACAACTGAAAGAATAAAGCAGAAGGCCATTGGGCTTACGGCCGTCCTGGTTATCCTGGGTTTCGGGGCGGCGGCCGTCAGCCTGTTCCATTGGCAGATCCTGCGGGGGGAGGAGATGAGCGCCAAGGCGGTAGAACAAAGCCTGCGCAGCACCACCCTGCCCGCCATGCGGGGGACGATCTACGACGCCACCGGCACCAAGGTGCTGGCCCAAAGCGCCAGCGTGTGGACGGTGGTCTTAGAGCCGGTGTACCTGGCAGGGGACGAAAACCTCCGGCGCACTGTGGCCAACGGCCTGGCGGATATCCTGGAGATGGACGCGGCGGCCCTGTACGAAAAGACCGGCGACAAAAGCTCCTACTACACGGTCATCAAGCGGAAGATAGAAACCGACGTGCGGGACAGGATCATCCAGTTCAAGAAGGACAACAAGATCGACAACGGTATCCGGCTCATCGATGACTACAAGCGCTACTACCCTTACGGCACCGTGGCCTCCAATGTGCTGGGCTTTACCGGCAATGACAACAATGGGCTGGGCGGCCTGGAAATGTACTACGAGAGCGAGCTCTCCGGCAGCACCGGCCGGCTGATCGCCGCCAAAAACGGCTTTGGCACCGATATGCCCTTTGAGTACGAGCAGGTGGTGGATGCCACCAACGGCTATGACCTGGTGCTGACCATTGACGAAACCGTGCAAAGCATCCTGGAAAAGTACCTGGCCGAGGGCATCGAGAAGTTTAAGGTAAAAAACGGCGCCGTGGCCGTTGTGATGGACGTGGACACCGGCGGCATCCTTGGGCTGGCCACCCGGCCCAACTTTGACCCCAACGACCCTATGACCATACTGGATGAAAGCCTGCTGAAAGAGATAGAGGCCATGCCCGAAGGGGAAGAACGGACAGAGGCCAGAAACCTGGCCTTAAATACCCAGTGGCGCAACAAAGGCGTTTCCGATACCTACTACCCCGGCAGCGTGTACAAAATGTGCGTGGGCGCTATGGGTATTGAGGAGGACGTAGTGCGGGAGGACAGCACCTACACCTGCTCCGGCGCGGAGAAAATAGAGGGCCGCGACGACCCCATCCACTGCTGGAAACGGGCCGGCCATGGCACCGAAACCTTCCGGGAGGGCCTTTGCAACTCCTGCAACCCCTGGTTCATGCACATCGGCCGGGAGCTGGGGATAGAAACCTTCTGTAAGTACCGCGAGTCCTTTGGGTTTACCAGCAAAACCGGCATTGACCTGCCCGGCGAGTCCTGGAGCATCTACCACCATGAGGACGAGATGTCCCTTTCCGACCTGATGGTGGAGTCCTTCGGCCAGAACTTCAGTATCACCCCCATCCAGATGATCACCGCCTGCGCGGCCGTGGCCAACGGGGGCTACCTGGTGCAGCCCCATGTGGTGGACCGGATCGTGGACGGCGACGGCAACATAGTAAAAAGCGCCGACACCAGCTACCGCCGGCAGGTGATCTCCGAAAACACCTCCGCCATCATCGCTGATACCCTCAAGCAGAACGCCGCCTCCGGCACGGCCCGGGGCGGGTATGTGTCCGGCTACCGCATCTGCGGCAAAACCGGCACCTCCGAGAAGATCGCCAAATACTGGGAGGACCCTACCAAGCCCATGGAGTACATTGCCTCTTACTGCGGTTTCGCCCCGGCGGAGGACCCCAAATATGCTCTCTTGGTATTTTTCGATGAGCCCGGCGGCGACGACCCCCAAAGCAACCCCACCGGCGGCAACGCGGTGGCCGGCCCCATCTTCTCCGCCATTATGCAGGAGATCCTCCCCTACCTAGGGGTAGACGTCCAGTACACCGAGGACGAGTACAGCCAGATGGACATGGTGTCCCCCGCGGTGGTGGGCATGACCATCGGCGAGGCCCAGGAGAAACTGGATGAACTGGGCCTGTACTTCAGCGTAGTGGGCGATGGGGAAGACTGGGACAACAAAGTGGTCGAGCAGATCCCCGCCAGCGGCTCCACGGTACCCAAGGGCGGCAAGGTGGTGCTGTACACCACCGGCTACAGCAATGACGAGGCCTTTGTCGAGGTACCGGACTTCTTTGGGATGGATATGGTCAACGCCAGCTACCTGGCAGAGGTCAACGGCCTGCAAATCAGCGTAAACGGCAGCCGGGATGCAGGCACCGTGGTCATGATGCAGGCCATCCCGGCAGGGGATAAGGTCAAAAAGGGCTCGGTCATCACCCTGACCTTTGCGGAGGACCTGAACACGGAAACCTATGTGCACGTCACCGAGTAGGCGTGCCAGATGAAAAAATATAGGGGCAAAGAGGAGAGGAACGCAAATGAACAGCTTTTTATTTCTGTCAACGGCATTGGTAGGGTTTGGCGTCACGGCCCTGCTGGGGTTATGGATGATCCCCTTCCTGCACAGGCTGAAGTTCGGCCAGACCATCCGGGAGATCGGCCCCAGTTGGCACAAAAAGAAACAGGGCACCCCCACCATGGGCGGCGTCATGTTCATCATCGGCATTGTGTTCGCGGTGCTGCTTTGCGTGCCCGTCTACTACAGCCGGGCCGGGTCAGAAACAGCCCTGATGATGGCCAAAGTCTTTGGGGGCCTAGGTATGGCAGTGGGCTACGGGGCCATCGGTTTTATGGATGACTACATCGGCATTGTCAAAAAGCGCAACCTGGGGCTGACAGAACGGCAAAAGCTGGTCCTACAGTTCCTGGTGGCCGGGGCCTACCTGTTCAGCCTCTACCTGGCCGGGGACGACACCGCAACCACCGTGCCCTTCATCGGCCGGGTGGACCTGGGGCCCTTCTACTACCCCCTGGCGGCCATCCTGCTGGTGGGCCTCACCAATGCCGTCAACTTTACCGACGGCATTGACGGCCTGGACTGCACTGTCAGTTTCTTTGTGTTTACCGCGCTGGCCCTGTGCGCCGGGGCTCTGTCCATGACCGGCCTCTCGGCCATGGCGGTAGGGTCCGCGGCGGCCTGCATCGGCTTTCTGGTGTGGAACTTCCACCCGGCCAAGGTCTTTATGGGGGATACCGGCTCGCTGTTTTTGGGGGGCATGGTAGGCGCCCTGGCCTTTGGGCTGGATATGCCCATCCTCCTGCTGCCTTTGGGGGCTATCTACTGGGTGGAGATCCTGTCCGTAGTCCTCCAGGTAGCCTACTTCAAGCGCACCCACGGCAAGCGCCTGTTCAAAATGTCCCCCATCCACCACCATTTTGAAATGTGCGGCTGGGGCGAGGTCAAAATCTGCACCGTATTCGGCCTGATCTCCCTGCTGGGCGGCGCCCTGGCCCTCCTGGCCGTCCTGTACGGCGTCTAGGGCGCAGGGTTTCCCGCCGGCTGGAAATAATTGGCTGCAAGAGGAAATCGCCCCGTCCTGTACAGAATAATACAGAAATAGAGAAAGGAGTGAGTGCCAATGCCAGCCGCGGGAAGGACAGCCAGAGGGCTGGAGCGGGTGCCGGAGCGCCCGGCCCGGCCCAAAGGGCGCCCGGCAAACGGGCAGCCCAGCAGGCAGCGCCGCAGAAGAAAGCAGTTTGCCATGTTCAGCGTGGGCAACGGCATGGATATGCCGCTGTTCGTGTTCATCATGGTGCTACTGGCCATCGGCCTGGTGATGCTGTTCTCTGCCAGCTATGCCGACAGCTACTACCGGGAAGGGGACAGCTACTTCTATATCAGGCGCCAGGCGGGGTTTGCGGCCTTTGGGCTGGTGGCCATGGTCATGGCCTCCCTCATCGACTACCACCGCTACCACAAGGCCGCGCTGGTCCTGGCCGGCGTCACCGTGGTGCTGTTGCTGATGGTGGTGGTGTTCGGCCGCATCCTGCAAATAGAGTCCATTGCCCCCAGCGAAGGCGTGGCCTACCGCTGGCTGAATCTGGGCGTGCAGTTCCAGCCCTCCGAGGTGGCAAAGTTCTCGCTCATTTTGCTTTTTGCCCACATGATCTCCCTCTACGCAGACAAAATGGACACCTTCCGCTACGGGGTGCTGCCCTTTGGGGCGGTGCTGGTGCTGTTCGCCTTGCTGATCTTCCTAGAGAACCATATGTCCGGCACGCTCATCGTCCTGGCGCTGGGGGGTATCATGATGTTCGTCGGCGGCACCAGGCCCCGCTGGCTGGTCCTGGGCATAGCCGTCGGTATAGCCGCCCTCATGGCCTATATGCTCCTGGGCGGCAAAGACGAGAGCGGCGAGGGCGGCGTGTACCAGATGGGCCGGGTAGAAATCTGGCTGGACCCCTTTAACGAGGACAACGACCAGGCCACCTGGCAAACCCGCCAGTCCCTGTACGCCATTGGGTCGGGGGGGCTTTTCGGCGTGGGGCTGGGCCAGTCCCGGCAAAAGTATATGTACCTGCCCAAGCCCCAAAACGACTTCATCTTTGCCATTGTCTGCGAGGAACTGGGCATGGTGGGGGCGCTGGTGATCATGCTGCTCTTTGCCCTGCTGATCTGGCGGGGGGTGTACGTGTCCCTGCACGCCAAAGACCGGTTCGGCACCATGCTGGGGCTGGGGCTCACCTTCCAGGTGGGCCTGCAAGCGGTGCTCAATATCTGCGTGGTCACCAACACCATCCCCAACACAGGCATCAGCCTGCCCTTTTTCAGCGCGGGGGGCACCTCCCTGGTCATGCTGCTGGGCGAGATGGGCATCCTGCTGAACATCTCACGCAGCGCCAATGTGGAACGCACCTAGCCCGCAAAAAGCACGGCGCAGGGCCCGCCTGCCAAAGGCGGCCATATTAAGCAAAAGAACGGAGTGGGAAAATGCTGGAAAAGATGGGCGAATTTTTTGAAAACCGGCTGGAAGGCTATGAGGAGCACCAGTTAACCGCCATTGAAAGCGCGGCGGATTTTTACCCCTTTACGGCCAGCCTGCTGCCGGCGGAGCCCGGGGCGCGGATCCTGGACCTGGGCTGCGGCACCGGGCTGGAGTTGGGCTGGTACTTCCAGCGCAACCCCACCGCCCAGGTCACGGGCATTGACCTGGCCCCAGGGATGCTGGCGCGGCTGCGGGAGAAATTCCCCGAAAGGGACGTCACCCTGATCTGCGGCTCCTATTTCGACGTCCCCTTTGGCGGGGGATTTGACGGGGCGGTGTCGGTGGAATCCCTCCACCACTTCACCCAGGCGGAGAAGATCCCCCTTTACACCAAACTGCGGCAAGCCCTGAAATCCGGGGCCCGGTTCGTGTTGACCGACTACTTCGCCCCCTCCGAGGAGGCGGAAACCGCCCTGCGCCAGGAACTGCTGCGGCTGAAAAAAGAGCAGGGTATCCCGGAAGGGGCGTTTTACCACTTTGACACCCCGCTGACGGTAGAGCACGAAATCCAGGCGCTTCAGGCGGCGGGTTTTGCCGGCGTAGACATACTGGGCCGCTGGGAGAACACCATCACCCTGGCAGCCGGAACATACTAAGGGAGGGCGCAAGCTATGAAGGTACTATTGACCGGCGGAGGCACCGCCGGACACATCAACCCGGCCCTGGCGGTGGCCGGGTACTTGAAGAAAAAAGAGCCCGATACGCAGATCCTCTACGTGGGCAACCGGGGCGGCATGGAAGAGCGCCTGGTGCAGCGGGCGGGCTACGAGATGGCGTTCATCACCATTTCCGGGTTCCAGCGCAAGCCGACCCTGCAAAATGTCAAGCGCAATTTCCTCACCATCCGGCGTATGTTTGCCGCTGCCGCGGAAACCAAGCGCATCATCAAAAACTTTGCCCCCGATGTCTGTGTGGGCACCGGCGGCTACGTCAGCGGCCCGGTCATCTGGGAGGCCGCCCGCATGGGCGTGCCCTGTGTCATCCACGAGTCCAACGCCTACCCCGGCGTCACCACCAAAATGCTGGCCAAATCCGTCAAAACCGTTATGCTGGCCGTGCCGGACGCCAAAAGCTATTTTGCCGGCTCCGTCAACTGCGTGGTCACCGGCAACCCGGTGCGGGGCGAGGTGCTGGCCGCCCAGCGGGAGGAATCCCGCAAGGCGCTGGGCCTGGACAGCCGCCCGCTGGTGCTGTCCTTTGGCGGCAGCCTGGGGGCCTCGGCCCTCAACCGGGCAGCCGCCTATATGCTGGCCGAAAGCGCGAAAACTGGCAAATACCAGCACATCCACGGTTATGGCGCCCATGACCAGGCGTTTTTGGGAGAAGTAAAAGAATTCGGGCTGGACATAGACAAAAACCCCCACATCCGCCTGCTGGAATACATCGACAATATGCCCCAGTGCCTGTCCGCGGCCGACCTGGTCATCGGCCGGGCCGGGGCCATGACCCTCACGGAGATCGAGGCCAAGGCCAAAGCCTCCATCCTGGTGCCCTCCCCCAATGTGGCGGAGAACCACCAGTTCCACAACGCCATGGCCCTGGTGCGCCGGGGCGCGGCGGAGATCATCGAAGAAAAGGATCTGACCGGCCAGGCCCTCTGGAAAAAGGTGGAGAAAATCCTCGGCGACCCCGCCCGCCTGCAAAGCCTGGGGGAGAACGCCGGCAAAATGGAGATCATCGACGCCAGCGAGCGCATATACCGGGAGATAAAAAAAGCGGCCAAAGCCACCTGATGGCCGGCCGCCCAGGGAAAGGGGACAGGCAAGATGGAATATCCCATTATAAAACTGCGGGACAACCCCGCCATGCTGGAGGCAATGGCGGGCTGGTTCCCCCACACCTTCGGCGTGCCGGAGGCCGCCTACCGGGAGAGTATGGAGCAGTGCCTGGCGGGCACCGGCCCGGTGCCCCAGTGGTATGTGGCAATGGAGGGCGGGGTTGTCATCGCCGGGCTGGGGGTGATCGAAAACGACTTCCACCCCCGTACGGACCTGGCCCCCAATGTGTGCGCCGTGTACGTGGAGGAGCCCTACCGAGGCCGGGGGTTGGCCAGGGCCCTGCTCCATACCGCCTGCACGGACATGGCCGGGCTGGGGGTGGACACCCTCTACCTGGTGACGGGCCACACCTCCTTTTACGAGCGCTGCGGCTGGGAGTATTTCTGCCCGGTCACATTGGAGGAGGGCGTCCGGCGGATGTACCGTAAGGTCAGCCGCCGGATTACCCCCTGCGGGGACGACTGCCTGCAATGCCCCCGCTACCTGGCCCGTACAGAGGACGAACTGCGGGCCCTGGCGGAGCTGTGGTACCGGGTGGGCTGGCGGGAGAGCCCGCCGCCCCCGGAGGAAATGCGCTGCGGGGGGTGCTCGTCCCACAGGGCCTGCGCCTATGGGCTGACGGATTGCCTGGCGGCCCACGGAAAGGAAAGCTGCGCCCAGTGCGGGGAATTCCCCTGCGGACGGATCAGGGGGCTGCTGGAGCAGTCCAAGGCGGGCCAGGCCCGGTGCCGGGCGGCCTGCACCCCCCAGGAGTACGCCCGGCTGGAGCGGGCCTTTTTCCACAAGGAGGAGAACCTGGGGCCGGCCGGGCCGGCAGGCCGGTAGCCACCCCGCACAAAATCAGGAACACTTCATAAAATGGCATATCTTACCGGAGTGAGGTGTTCTGTATGATCATGATCGACGGCCCCGCGGAACTCTGCGGGGAAATCAAGGTACAAGGGGCAAAAAACAGCACCCTGCCCCTTTTGGCGGCGGCCCTGCTGTGCAAGGGCCAAACCGTGCTGCGCAACTGCCCGGACCTCTCCGACGTGGACACGGCCTTGCGTATTCTGGAGCATCTGGGCTGCCGCTGCCGGAGGGACGGCCACGACCTGGTGGTAGATAACGCCGTGACCCGCTGCGAGATCCCGGAAGAGCTCATGCGGGGGATGCGCTCCTCCATTGTGTTCCTGGGGGCCATGATCTCCCGCTGCGGCAGGGCCCGGCTGTGCTCCCCCGGCGGTTGCGAGCTGGGCCCCCGGCCCATTGACCTGCACCTGTCCTCCCTGCGGCGGCTGGGGGTGCAAATCGACGAAAGCGGCGGCTGGCTGGATTGCGCCGCGCCCAACGGCATCCAGGGGGCCTATGTGTCCCTGGCCTTCCCCAGCGTGGGGGCCACCGAAAACCTGATCCTGGCCGCGGTGTGCAGCAAGGGCACCACCATCATCGCCAATGCCGCCCGCGAGCCGGAGATCAGCGACCTGTGCGAGTACCTGAACCGCTGTGGCGGCCGGGTCTATGGGGCGGGGGAGAGCTGCGTCATCATCGACGGGGTCAAAGAGTTGTTCGGCTGCGAGCACCGGGTGATGCCCGACCGCATTGCCGCCGTCACCTATATGGCCGCCGCTGCGGTAACAGGGGGCAATATCACCCTTCGGGACGTGGACAACGCCCACATCCTGCCCATGCTGCCCCCCTTCGAGGAGTCCGGCTGTGAGGTACGCCAGTTGGGCGGCTGCCTGAACATCATGGCCCCCCGGCGGCTGGGGGCAGTCAAACATATCCGCACCATGCCCTATCCGGGTTTCCCCACCGACGCCCAGCCGGTGATCATGGCAATGGCGGCGGTAGGCCAGGGCACCAGCGTGTTTGTGGAGAACATATTCGAAAACCGTTACCGCCATGCCGAGGGCTTGGGGCGCATGGGCGCCCAAATCAAGGTGGAGGGCAAAGTAGCCGTGGTAGAGGGCGTCAGCCGCCTCACCGGCGCGGCGGTAGAGGCCGCCGACCTGCGGGGCGGGGCGGCGCTGGTGGTGGCCGGGCTGGCAGCCCAGGGGCGCACCCAGGTGGGCTGTACCGGCCACATCCGCCGGGGCTACGAGCGCCTCTCCGAGGACCTGGCTGACCTGGGTGCCCGGGTACGGGAAACCTGAGCCCCTACAAAGCCCTGAGAGCCCTGGAACGAAGAAGTGGAAAGGAGGCGGCGGCATGGCAAGAGAGCAGCCACCCCGGCGGGAGAAACGTACCCCACGGGACCTGTGGGATCATGGAAATTTTGAAGACGTCAGTTCCTACTCTACCGGCGAGCCCCCCCGGCGGAACCCCCTGGAGGGCTGGGACGAGAGCCTGTCCACCCGGCGGCCCCGCCCCCAGCGCCCGGACCGCCGGCAGCCTGCCCGGCCTCCTGCCACCGGCCGTAGCGGGCGGTCCGCCGGCCAGGGCAGCCGCCGCCCACCGCCCCCCCGGGGGGGCCGGCCCGCGCCGTCCGGCCGCAGGCCACGGGAGGCGGCCCGGCGGCCCGCCCTCTCCAGTGCCCGCCCCCGCGGCCGTCCCCAGCCCCAGGAGCGCCGGCGCAAAAAGCCCATGAGCCTGTTCCGCCGGCGGCTGCTGATCGTCCTGGCCCTGCTGGGCATGGTGGCCGGCACGCTGTTTTTGGTGGAATCCCTGCTGCTGCGGGTCACGTCCATACAGGTGGCCGGCGACGCGGTGTACGCCGAGGAAGACATCCTCAGTATATGCGGCTATAAGCCCGGCGATAACCTGCTGCTGATCCCCATCGCCAGCCGGGAAGAGCAGCTTGAAACCCAACTGCCCTATGTGGCCCAGGCCAAAATCAGCCGCCGCATCCCCGGCACCGTGCGGGTCGAGATCACCGCCGCCAGGCCCGTGTGTAGCCTGCAAGCCGGGGGCGGCTGGTATGTGGTAGATGCCTCCGGCAAGGTGCTGGAGGCCCGGGCCGACCCCTATCCGGGGGTAATGCAGGTAACGGGCCTTAGCCCCCACACGGCCCAGCCCGGGTACCTGCTGGGGCTGGAGGACGAATCGGTGGCCGCTATTTTCAGCGAGATCCTGGAAGCCATCGACCAGTTGGGGGCTGCCGGCCGGTTCACCCGGCTGGACCTGTCCGATACCGCCCAGATCCGCCTGTGGTACGAGGACCGGGTGGAGTTCCTTTTAGGCGGCCCGGTGGAGTTGTCCCACAAGCTGCAATACGGCTACGGCCTGTTTGATACCAGCAAGCCCGATGCCATCCAGCCGGAGGAAACCGGCCAGTTGGAACTGTCCTACCTGCCGGAGAGCAAGCGGGCCTTCTTCAACGCCGGCGAAGTGTCCCCCGGGGCCCAGCCCGCGCAGCCCCAGGGGGACGCCGCCGGTACCGAGGGCAGCGGCAATGGCGGCGATACCCCCGCCGGCCCCACTGACCCCAGTGACCCCACCGACCATGGCGGCGAGGGCGGCGGAGAAACCCCGCAGCCGGGCAGGGGCAGCGGTATCCCGGACCAGATCTATACCGGCGGTTAAGCCGCCCTGCCTACAGAGGGCGGCCGCCCTTTGGGAATGTATGTTTTGCCTCCGGGGGCCGCCGCTCCATATGTTGTGGTAACGGCAGGCCGGGTACGTATTTTCTCAGGAAAAATCAGGAAATCCCCATTTTACGCGGTCTTTTTTCAAGATTATCCTTGAAATTTCCCCGGAAAAGTGTTAGATTATACTATGTAACGTAAACTTGACGTAATGATGCTTTGGTTGGTGCGTAAGTACATAAAAAGCAAACTGCGGAGGAGAAGCACGAAAACCAGAGCCTGCTGGGAAACCGGAATGGGCCGGGAAACGGGCTTTGGCGGTACTTTGGACGGGATTTAAGAAAAAAGTGAAGGGTGGTCGTAAAAATGCCTTTTGAAGTTGACAATTTATTGGATGAAACCCCACAGACCATAAAAGTAGTAGGCGTAGGCGGGGGCGGCGGCAACGCCGTCAACCGCATTGCCAGCGCCGGTGTGCGCAGTGTAGAGCTGGTCTGTATGAATACCGATAAGCAGGCCCTGCAACGCAGCCAGGCCTCCATCAAGGTGCAGTTGGGCGAAAAGCTGACCAACGGCCGTGGCGCCGGCTCCAAGCCCGAGGTGGGCGAGAAGGCCGCCGAAGAGAGCCGGGAAACCATCGCCCAAGTGCTCAAAGACGCGGACATGGTGTTCATCACCGCCGGCATGGGCGGGGGCACCGGCACCGGCGCGGCCCCGGCCGTAGCCAAAATCGCCCGGGAGCAGGGCGCCCTGACCGTAGGCATTGTGACAAAACCCTTTGCCTTTGAGGGCCGCCGCCGGATGGAGCAGGCCGAAAAGGGCATCGCCGCTTTGCGGGAGCACGTAGACTCCCTGGTGGTCATCCCCAACGAGCGCCTCAAGCTGGTCAGCGACGAGCGCATTACCTTGGCCAACGCCTTTTTGGTGGCCGATGACGTGCTGCGCCAGGGCGTGCAGAGCATCTCCGACCTGATCCAGCTCCCCGGCATCGTCAACCTGGACTTCGAGGACGTAAAGTCCGTGATGCAGGACGCGGGCTACGCCCACATGGGCGTGGGCCACGGCACCGGCAAGGACAAGGCCGAGCAGGCCGCCATGGCCGCCATTTCCAGCCCCCTGCTGGAAACCAAGATCGCCGGGGCACGGGGCGTCATCATCAACATCACCTCCAGCCCGGATATCGCCCTGGACGAGATCGACACCGCCTCCCAGATCGTCACCGAGCGGGCCCACCCGGACGCCAACATCATCTGGGGCGCCACCTTTGACGACAGCATGGAGGACGGCATGAACGTCACCGTAATCGCCACCGGCTTTGAGGGCATGAACGGCGAGAAAGCCAAGCCCGCGCTGGATATTGACCTGGACGACGACTTCCTGGGTCCCGCCCCCACCGAGCAGGCCCCGGTCATCTCCAGCCGCAGCACCGGTTCTATCCGCAGCAGCAGCACCCAAAGCACCCGTGCCAGCGAGCCCCGGGTTGACCCCAAGGTTATTGACGACGACGATACCTTTACCGACATCATGTCCATATTCAACCGCAAATAAGGGGAGGCGGCTATGGGAAATCTGATCAAGGGCGTGCACCACATCGCCGTCAAGCCCACGGCGGAGAAGTATCAGGAAACGGTAGATTTTTACACCAAACTGCTGGGGCTGGAGGTCAAGCAGCGTTGGGGCGACCCGGCCCATCCCTGCCTGATGGTTTCCTGCGGGGACAACACCTGCATGGAGATCCTGCACAGTGACAGCGATATCCCTGCCGGCGGCCCCCTGGCCCATATCGCCTTTGCCACCGGCCAGGTGGACGCGATCATCGCCAAAGTGCGCGAGGCCGGCTACCAGGTGACCATGGAGCCCACCGATGCCAACCTGGGCGGCGGGATGCCCGTCCGCGTGGCTTTCTTCTACGGCCCCGTGCAGGAGCATATCGAGCTGTTCTGGGAGAAATAAAGGCCCCGTAATGAAAATACCGCCGCTTAGGGCTTGTTTGAAAATAGAGGGAATGACGAATTTTTGGTCAGAAGTGGTCAGATTCCAGGAAAAAACCGCAAGTCAACCTCGTGGTTGACGAGGATTTTTGACGCAGAAGATGGCCGCTTTCGATGTTCGCTTTGCGAAATCGAGCAAAAAGACGGCGTTTTCGATTTTTCAAACGAGCCCTAAGGGTTTCCCTAAGCGGCGCGGGCAGGACGGCCCCGGCGGGTGCTGGGGCCGTCCTTTTATAAAAATCACAGCGCCCTATACCCAATGGAAGGGAAGTGAAGGCCTATGCCTTTTGTAGGGGTAGAGCAGCCGGCGGTCATCCCGCTAAACGCTGCTTTCCGGCTGAAACGCTACGACGGCCACTACGAGAAAGCCCTGCCCGGCTACCAGGACCCGGTCGTCTACCAAAACTCCGAGGGCATTTTTGACGAGAGCCGGATCCCGGACCTGGACTATGTAAAGGGTATGTGCCGTTACCTCCATAAAAACGGGGAGCTCTACTTTATCGAGGCCCTGGAGGACGGCAACTGGGTGCCGGTAGGGGATGTGACGGTCAAGCCGGAGAACCCGCCCATCGCCATCTGGTACGCCAGGTACCGGGGCAAGGGGCTGGGCTCCCTGGCCATGCAGGCGGTTATCGGCCGCCTGCGGGCGCTGGGGCATCCCCGTATCACCGGCACCACCATCTATAAGTGGAACACAGCCTCGCTGCGGATGCACCAAAAGCTGGGTTTCCAGATTGTCCGCGAAACGGAAAAAGACTACCATCTGGCGCGGGAACTATCCCAACAGGAGGCGCATAAAAATGGATGAGATCAAGCTGCATACCGGCCGGTTGCCGGAAATGGCCGCGGGCCTGCGGGCGGGCCAGCGGGTGCTGCTCAGCGGTACCGTCTACACCAGCCGGGACGCGGCCCACAAGCGCATCACCGAAATGCTGGACAGGGGGGAAAGCCCCCCCTACCCACTGGCCGGGGCGGCCGTGTACTATGCCGGCCCCACCCCCGCGCCGGCGGGCATGGCCATCGGCTCCTGCGGCCCCACCACCAGTACCCGCATGGACCCGTACACCCCCCGCCTGCTGGACTTGGGCCTCTGCTGCATGATCGGTAAAGGCAAGCGCAGCCCCGCCGTGGTCGAGGCCATCCGGCGCAACGGGGCGGTGTACCTGTGCGCCATAGGGGGGGCGGGGGCGCTGGCTGCCCAGTGCATCACCGCCTGTACGGTCATTGCTTTCGAGGACCTGGGCTGCGAGTCCGTCAAGCGCCTTACCCTGCAAGACTTCCCCCTCATCGTAGGCATCGACAGCCAGGGAAACAGCATATTGGTCTAAGGGCGGGCCCGGTGGGCCAGCCCCCGTTTTTTGCGGGCGATCGCCCAGCCGTCTGCCCGCCACGCCCAACCAATACCCCTAAAAGGAGGCACGCCCATGTATGAACCCCTGATGAAACTGCTGGTCAAAGGGTACGGCGGGGACCCCACCCCCCAGGTACGGGAAAAGAGCGGCCGGGCAGCCGGGGCGGTGGGTATCGCCACCAACCTGCTGCTGTTCGCCATCAAGCTGATAGCCGGGCTGCTGTCCCACAGCGTGGCCATCCTGGCCGACGCGGTAAACAACCTGACCGATTCCGGATCTTCCATCATCATGCTGGTGGGCTTTAAGCTGGCCGGTAAGCCGGCGGATAAAGAGCACCCCTTCGGCCACGCCCGCATCGAGTACCTCTGCGGGGTGATCGTGTCCTTCATCGTGCTCTTTTTGGGCCTGGAGCTGGCCAAATCCTCCGTCGAAAAGATCATCACCCCAAAAGCCGCTGCCTTCGGCCCCCTGTCCCTGGCCATTTTGGTGATCTCCGTGCTCCTCAAGCTGTGGCAGTGCGGCTTTTACCTAAGCGTAGGCAGAAAGATCGGCAGCGGCGCCCTGACGGCCACGGCCAGCGACAGCCGCAACGATGTAATCGCCACCGCGGTGGTGCTGCTGGGCGCGGTGATCACCCGCCTCACCAGCCTGCGCCTGGACGGCTGGCTGGGCCTTCTGGTGGCGGGTTTCATCGTGGTTTCCGGCGTGCGGCTGATCATGGAAACCGCCGACCCCCTGCTGGGCGCCGCCCCCCGGCAGGAGCTGGTCCAGGCCATCTACCAAAAGATCCGCGGCTACCAAGGCATTATCGGCATACATGACCTGACGGTGCACAGCTACGGTGAGGGCCGCTGCTTTGCCAGCGTCCACTGCGAGGTGCCCGCCGAGGAGGATATCCTCGTCAGCCATGACCTGATCGACAACATCGAGCGGGATTTTCTGGAGCAGGAGGGCATCCACCTGGTCATCCACCTGGACCCGGTCGTAACCGGCGACCCCAAAGCCCAGGCCCTGCGGGAGCAGGTGCTGGCCCAGGTCAAGGCCGCCTACCCCCAGGCCGCCATCCATGACTTCCGGGTGGTCTGGGGCGTCACCCACTCCAATGTGCTCTTCGATGTGGCCGTGCCCTTCTCTCTGCAAGACTCCGACAGCCAGGTCAGGCAGACCGTGGCCCGCGCGGTGCAGTCCCTGGACCCCACCTACCGCCCCGTCCTCACCGTAGACCGGGAAGGCGTGGTCAACGAGCTGGAAACGTAAGGCTGCCTCCGGCGGCTTATAAGAACTCCCAAAGACTTTTTTGCGCCCCAACGCCGGTTATATGGGAGCACGGTATCTCTGGTTTCCTAGCGGGTGATGGATTGCGTCTTTTTGATTTGGCTAGCGTCTGTTTTAAAACGCCGAAAGCGCCGTCTTTTTGCCTGATTTCCCAAGACGAATATCAAACGGCCCCTTTCTGCTTGAAAACCGCCTGCCACTAGACGTAATCTGCCATTTCCTCTATATACAAACAAGCCGAAAATCATCTTTAAAAGAAAAAAGTAGACATACGCCCGCCTAACGGTCGAGCAACCGGCCTTCCCCAAACAGGCCGACAGATAACGGCGTAAAAGTTTTTGAAGGGTGCAGGGAAACTTTTTTCAAAAAGTTTCCCTGTTAGCCGGAGGCAACCTTACAAAGCATCTCTTTTTTGTCCCCCTGCTGAATATACATGGAAAAGCCCCTTTCAGCATGGAGATGATAGAGTGAAAAAGCAGAGTTTCCTTTATGGCGCGGTGATCCTGACAGCGGGCATGGCGGTGGTCAAAGTCATCGGCGCGCTGTTCAAAATCCCGCTCCAGCATTTTATTGGCGAATATGGAATGGGCCTGTTCAATGTGGCCTATAATTTTTATGGCCCCATTTTCAGCCTGGCCACAGCGGGTTTCCCGGTGGCGGTGTCCCGGCTGGTCAGCGAAAACGCCTCCCTGTCCCGCTGGAACCATGTGCGGGCGGTCAAGGCGGCGGCCACGCCGCTGTTTGTGGGGTTCGGCCTGCTGGGCGCTTTGGGCATGACCCTCTTCGCCCCCTTTTACTGCCGGCAGGTCATTGGCAACCCGTATGCTATTTACCCCATGCTGGCCCTGGTCCCCGCCATCCTGTTTGCCTGTTGCGGGGCGGTGTACCGGGGGTATTACGAGGGCTTGCGCAACATGGGCCCCACCGCCGTGTCCGAGATCATCGAGGCCGCCGTCAAGCTGTGCCTGGGCCTGGGCCTGGCCTGTTTTGTGGTGCGGCAGGGGGCAGAGGAATTCGCCCAAAAGGGCACGGTGTTCGGCATAGCCGCCGCGGGGCAGGACCAGGCGGGTTTCCTCACCCTGGCCTTTGCCGCGGCCGGGGCGGTGCTGGGGGTCACGGCTGGCTCCCTGGGCGCGGCGGCCTACCTGGCCCTGCGCTGGCGGTATAAGGGGGATGGCGTCAGCCTGCGGGCCCGGCGCAAGGCGCCCCCGGCCTGCAGTTGGGGCAGCACGGCCAAAGCCCTGCTGAAGATCACCGGCCCGGTAGCCGCCGGTTCCATTGCCATGAACGCCGCGGGCCTGATCGACGCCACCTTCCTGCAAAGCCGCATGGCCGCTATCATGGGGCAGGACCCCGATGCCCTGCTGTCCGCCTACCAGGGCCTCATCCCCCCCTTATATACCCAGCACCCGGAAACCCTGCCCACCTTCCTGTACGGCTGCTACACCCTGGCCATGACCCTCTACCTGCTGGTGCCCGCCCTCACCCAGGCCATCGGCATGAGCGCCCTGCCCGCTGTCACCGAGGCATGGGCCCGCGCCGACCGCCCCCAGTTGCGGGAGCGCATGGAGTCCGTGTTGGGCATCACCGCGCTGGTGTGCATCCCGGCAGGGCTGGGGCTCACCGCCCTGGCCGGGCCCATTGCCCGGCTGCTGTATGGTGCCGGCGGCTCGCCGGAGATCGTCGCCGGGGTGCTGCTGTCCCTGGGCCCGGCCTCGGTGCTGGCGGCCATGTGCACCCCGGTCAGCAGTATGCTTCAGGCCGTGGGCCGGGCCGACCTGCCGGTCAAACTGCTGGCCGTGGCAATGGCCATCAAAATCGGCGTCAACTGGTTCCTCTGCGGCCTGCCCCAGGTCAATGTCAAGGGGGCGGGGGTGGGCACCCTGGCCTGCTACCTGTTTTTGGTGGCCAGCCAGCTTGCCTGTTTACAGCGGGCCGCCGGGGTGCGGTTTCATGCCGGGCGGCTGTTCCTCAAGCCGCTGGGCTGCGGCATTTTGTGCGGCTGCGGGGCCTGGGGGGCTTACCAGGGTCTAAGCCGGGTGGGCTTGGGCAACGGGGCCGCCACCGGGGCCGCCATTGCCGCGGGGGCGCTCCTCTATCTGGCGGGCCTGCTGGCCAGCCATGCCCTGGCAAAAAAGGACCTGCTCATGCTGCCCCACGGGGAAAAAATTGCGAAAACCCTTGAAAAACGGGGGTGGATGTGATATCATTGCATATGTTGCAAATTGATCCAGACTGCCGCGGCCGGGGGCCGGGGGCCCTTCTCCGCGGACGAAATCTATTGGGAGGAAATAAAAAATGAACAAGACCGAGCTGATTACAGCCGTAGCCGAGAAGGCCGAGCTGAGCAAAAAGGACGCCGAAGCAGCGGTAAAGGCTGTGGTAGACAGCGTGACCGAGGCCCTCATCAACGGCGATAAGGTCCAGTTGGTGGGCTTTGGCACCTTCGAGGTGCGCGAGCGCGCCGCCCGTTTTGGCCGTGACCCCCGTACCGGCGAGAGCATGGAGATCGCCGCCTCCAAAGCCCCGGCGTTCAAGGCCGGCCAGGCCCTGAAGGACGCGGTCAACGGCAGGAAATAAAGGGGACGGAAAGCGGGCCGCGCAAGGCCCGTTTTTTATTTTCGCCGGTATCGGCAGGCAAGTCAACATAGGGAAAGGGGCGGGGCCAATGGGGCTGCCGGAAGCGTTTTTAAAAAGGATGGAAAACCTGTTGGGGGCAGAGTTCCCCGCTTTTGTAGAGGGTTACGCCCGCCCGGCCTTCCGGGGGGTTAGGCTGAACCCCCTTGCCTGCACCGGGGCGGTTTTGCGGCAAAACCTGCCCATGGCGCTGGAGCCTGCCCCCTTCTCGCCCCTCAGCTTTTATGCCGCTTGGGCCGAGGGTTTTGGCCGCCTGCCCGCCCACCATGCCGGTATGTTCTACGCCCAGGAGCCCTCCGCGGCCTCTGCCGTCACCGCGCTGGACCCCCAACCCGGGGAGCGGGTGCTGGACCTCAGCGCCGCGCCGGGGGGCAAGTCTACCCAAATCGCCGGCCTGCTGGGGGGCCGGGGCCTGCTTTGGGCCAACGAGGTGGTCAAAAGCCGGGCCTCCGCTCTGCTCTCCAACCTGGAGCGTCTGGGCGTGCCCAATGCCGTGGCCTCCTGCTGCCGCCCGGAGGTGCTGTGCCGGGGCCTGCAAGGGTATTTCCACCGGGTGCTGGTGGATGCCCCCTGTTCCGGCGAGGGGATGTTCCGCCGGGACCCCAGGGCCGTCGGGGAGTGGAGCCCCCAGCACGTGGAGGCCTGCGCCCTCCGGCAGCGGGCTATTCTGGATGCCGCGGCCTTGGCCGTAGGCACAGGGGGGGTGCTGGTCTACTCCACCTGCACCTTCTCCCCCCAGGAGAACGAGGAAACCGCCGCTTGGTTTCTGGAAAACCACCCGGCTTTTGTGGCCGAGGACCCCCTCGTGCCCCTGGGGCGGCCAGGGCTACAGGGGCTGGGCCGGCGCATTTACCCCATGGACGGCGGCGAGGGCCATTACCTGATCCGGTTCCGCCGGGTGGGGGAGAACCCCTCCCAGGCAGGCAGCGCCGTGCCCCTGCCCACCGGCGCTGGGGCCCTGGCCGGGCAGGAGCTGTACCGGCAGCTTTTCACCGGCAGCCCGCCGCCTCTGGCTGAGGTAAAAGGCACCGTGCTCATCCCCCCGCCGGAACTGCCCGGGCTGCGGGGCCTGGGGGTGCTGCGCGCCGGGGTGGAGTTGGGCTACCAGCGCAAAAACCGGCTGGAGCCCGCCCATGGCCTGTTCATGAGCCGGCCCGCCGGCCAATGCCTCCAGCGGCTGGACCTCCCTCCGGACAGCCCGGAACTGGCCGCTTTCCTCCGGGGCGAGGAGCTGCCCTGTCCGGGCCGCGGCTACATAGCCGTGTGCGTGGGCGGCGTCACCACCGGTTTCGGCAAAGCCTCCCAGGGCCGGCTGAAGAACCACTACCCCAAGGGCCTGCGCAACCTCCGCTGACCCCGCCCCAGCACCCGCGCCCCTTGCCCCCCAAAGCGGCTGAGCCTACCTCCGGCTGCCCTTCCAAGCCCCGCCACCCCTCCCCAAGCGTGCCCGCGCCCCCAGCGCCCCTTGCCCCCAAGCAGCCAAGCCTACCCCCGGCTGCCCTCCAGTGGCTCGCTACCCCTCCCCAGGCGTATCCGCACCCCCAGCGCCCCTTGCCCCCAAGCAGCCGAGCCCACCCCCGGCTGCCCTCCCAAAGGCCGCCCCCTCCAGGCGTGCCCGCGCCCCCAGTGCCTCTTGCCCCCAAGCAGCCAAGCCCACCCCAGGCGTACCCGTTTCCGGCGAATGCCCCCGCATCAAAAATGATGCTTTCCATCAACAATATATATAATATATTATGCTTTCACTCTCTTGCTGATCCCACCACCCCAGCCTCCCGGCAGCCCCACAGCCCGGCCCCTCCCGCACAACCCCACGGAGGCAGTGCCGGCCCCCTGGTGCCCCGCCGGCCCCCGCCAAGACCCCCCTCCTATCCCCTTATGACCGCCCCCTTACCTGCCGGAGAACCCCGGAAGAACAGGGGAATACCCCCTGATGAACTGCCTGTAATCAGGGGGTAAAACTGTCTTTTTATGCGTTTTTTTGTATATTTTCCCGATTTCCGGTGCCACCGGCACCCCTATACGCGTACCACCGGCCGGGTAAAATCCTCCCCCGCAGGCTGGGCAACCGGGCAGGCAAGGCCGTACAGGTCACCGGCCCGCGCCTCCGCCTGAAAGGTGTCCAGCGCCTCCCCAGGCAGCTTTTTCAGATCCTTGGGCCGGGCCACAACCGGCAGCCCCAGCGGCCCCTGCCCCAATATCTTGTGCCCGCGAGGCCCCATCCCCAGCACCCGTAGATAGGGGGGCAAGGGTGGCAAAGGCGCCCGCAGCCCCAGGAAAGCGGCCAATACCAGCCGCCGCATCCGGGCATGGCTGTACCGCCGGGACTTGGCCAGCGCGTACAGCTCCTCCAGCGACCCCGCCTGGCGGGCCGCCCGGTACAGGCGGTGGTCAAGGCCCTCGCTCATGTCCGGCAGGGCGCTGAACGCCTGGGGGGGCAGGGCGCGTAGCTGGCATAATACCGCCCGTTCCAGCCGTTCCAGGCTGGCCGGGCAGCGGCCCTGGGCCCTGGCCAGCGCCACGGCCCGGGCCGTGCTCTCCGGCGCCAGCCCGTCCAGCGTCCCGCCGGCCCGCAGAATATCCCGCAGTTGCCCGGCGGAAAGGATAGGGGGAGAGGGGCGCTTGCCCCCGCCCGGGGCGGCCCCCAAAGGGGTTTCCCGGCCATGCCCGGCCCCCTGCCGTAGGATGGGCGAGGGCCGTATAGGGGCGTTTTGCCGCCGGATCGCCTTGATATATTCCACCCCCAGGTTGGCGTTAGGCAGGGCCAAAAGGGCCGCGTCCCCAGCGCCAAGCAGCCGGGCAACGGCCTGCTGGCGGCGGCCGGCAAAGCTTGCACCCTGCTGCGGCTGATCGGCCAGCGCCTGAGAAAACGCCGGGGACAGCAGCGCATCGGCCAAACGGCACAGGGCAGCGGTATCCGGGCATTCGCTGCCAAACCAGAGGGTATCGGCCCCCAAAGCGGCCGCTAAAGCCACGCCTCCCGCCGCAAAGCGCTCGGCCCCGGCGCAGGCCCAGGAAAGGGGCAGTTCCACCACCAGGTCGGCGCCGTTTTCCAGGGCCAGCCGGGCCCTGGCCCACTTGTCCAGCATGGCAGGGGCGGCCCGCTGGGTGAACTGGCCGCTCATCACACAGCACACCAGCCCCCCGGCGGCCCGGGCAGCGTCCAGCACCAGCTTATGGCCGAAGTGTAAGGGATCAAACTCGCAAATAATGGCAGAAACCGGGATTTTTGCGCTCATTTCTTGAAAACTCCTTGAATTCACCTATCAGTTATAGTATAATAGCAGCAAAGGAAGGCGTAGCCGTCCCCCAATCCCCGGCTGAGGGGAAAGCTGGTTGCGCCTACGCCGGGCCATGCCTCCAAACCAAACAAGTTCTGGCCGGCAAAATACGGCCCCATACCGGGTAGCTTTGTTCATGATATATAGTATTATATAAATTTTTCTGCGGAAAGGAAAGACCTAACATGAAAATTCTAGTCATTAATGCGGGCAGTTCTTCTCTCAAGTACCAGCTCATCGACATGGACGGGGAGAAGATGCTCTGCAAAGGCAACTGCGAGCGTATCGGCCTGGATGGAGGCATCTTCACCCACAAAACCGCCGACGGCCGGGAACTACATAAGGACGTAGATATGCCCGACCACACCGCTGCCTTTACCCAGGTAAAGGACGCTTTGCTGGATCCGGAGAAGGGTGTTATCAGTAACCTGAACGAGGTAGCTGCCATTGGGCACCGGGTGGTGCAAGGCGGGGCCATCTTCCACCAGTCCTGCCTGGTTGACGAGAAAGTCATCGCGGATATTGAAAGCCTGATCCCCCTGGCCCCCCTGCATAACAAGGCCCATGTCCAGGGCATCCGGGCTTGCCGGGACCTGTTTGGCGAGGACGTACCGGAGGCGGTCATTTTCGATACCTCCTTCCATGCCACCATGCCCGCAAAAGCCTATATGTACAATGTACCCTATGAGTATTACGAGAAGTACGCCATCCGCCGTTATGGGGCGCACGGCACCTCCCACCGGTATGTAAGCGCCCGTTGCGCCCAGTTGATGGGCAAGGATCCCCAGGACATCAAGATGATCACCTGCCATCTGGGCAACGGCTCCTCCATCACGGCCGTGGACGGGGGAAAATGCATTGACACCAGCATGGGCCTGACCCCCCTGGACGGCTTTATGATGGGCGGCCGCACCGGCACCCTGGATCCTTCCGTTGTCACCTTTATTATGGAAAAGGAGGGCCTGAGCCCTGCGGAGATGGACCAGATCATGAACAAAAAATCCGGCCTGCTGGGCATTTCCGGCGTTTCCAGTGATGACCGGGACGTGACCGCTGCAAGGGAGGCCGGCAACCCCCGCGCCAAGCTGGCCCACGACATTTTAGAGTACCAGATCAGCAAATTCATCGGCAGCTACATGATTGCGCTGGGGGGCTGCGACGCCATCGTCTTTACCGCTGGTGTGGGCGAGAACCAGTGGCATCACCGCTGGGAGATCGGCCGCTACCTGGAGTTCCTGGGGGTAGAGCTGGATGAGCAACTGAACCGGGAGATGGTACTGGGCAAAGAGGGGAAAATCTCCACCCCTACCAGCAAGATCGAGGTGTACGTCATCCCCACCAACGAAGAACTGGTCATTGCCAGGGACACCAAAGCTTTGGTAGAAGGCAAGTAAGTGCCCGCTATTTTCATAGAAAGAACAGAGAGCGCCCGCGGTATGCGGGCGCTTTTTTTGGCTGCTTTTTTGTCAGGATGGGCGAAAAAACAGTCGAAAGCACGATTTATACCCCACTACAGGCTGGCAAAATCATGAAATTTTCGGAAAAGGTTGCAATTTTGTAACTTTTACGATATAATGATGGGCAGAATCAAGATGCTTTTTGGAGGTACATAGGATATTATGCGAAAACATATGATAAAAAATTTGGTCTTGCCGGTGCTGCTGGCCCTGCTGACTGTACTGGCGCAGGCCACGCCCCTGGCCAGTGCGCTGGAGGCAGGAGAGCCCGCTGCCACAGCCCGGCCGGAGGAAGGCACGGTGGACGAGCCCTCCGAAGAAGGGCCTGCGGGCAGCGGGCCTGTGGGGGAGGAATCCCCCAGCCCCTCCCCGGCTATGACGCCGGATCCGGCCCCTGATGGCGAACCGGCCACGCCTGTACCCGAAGAAACCCAGGCGCCTTCTCCCACGCCGGAGGCCGGGGACAGCCAGGAGGATGGGAGCGCGTCCATCGGCCAGGAGCAGGACAAGCCCCAGAACCTTACAGCCGCGGTGGGCGCCCTGCAAACCGGTACCCATGAGGCGTACATGACCGGCTATGCGGGCGGCTATTTTAAGCCGGAAAACTACATGACCAGGGCCGAGGTCTGCCAGGTATTCTTTAGCCTGCTGAAAAGCAAGCCTGAAAACCCCACCACCAGCTTTACCGACGTGACCACCGGCTGGTATGTGGATGCCGTGGCTGCCATGAGCGCGTTGGGGGCTGTCAACGGTTATTCCGACAATACCTTCCGGCCCAACGGGTACATTACCCGGGCGGAGTTTATCCAAGTCCTCAGCAGCTTTTTCCCGCCGGAGGAACCCGGCGAGGTGCACTTTACCGACGTGCCGGAAAGCCACTGGGCCTATAAGGCCATTGCCATGGCCAGCGCCAAAGGGTGGATTTCCGGGGACGGCCAGGGCACGTTCCGGCCCAACGAGCGGATCAAGCGCTGCGAGGCAGTTACCACGATCAACATAGCCCTGGGCCGTACCACCAGCGACGGTTTTGCCGCTGACCGGGAAACCCAGGAGTTTAAGGATGTACCGAAAAATCACTGGGCCTTTTTGCAGATTGCCGAGGCCGCAGACCCTACGGAGGAGCCCTTGCCCACACCCACCCCTTCCACCACCCCTACGCCTTCCCCCGGCGGCCAGTTGCCGGACGGTACGAAGGTGGGCTCTATTGTGCGGGTAAATGCTGAAACAGGGCTGAATATCCGTTCCGGGGCGGGCACCAGTTTCTCGGTGGTGACGGCGGTGGTCAACGGTACCCTGTTGACGGTGACGGACATCTCCAAGTACCCCTGGATCGGGGTGCGCACGGCCAGTGGGCTTAGCGGGTATTCCCACTCGGACTACCTGGTGCTGTCCCACGGCAATGGCAATACCAGCCAGAACGGTACTTTGTCCCATTCCTCGCTGACCTTGAACCAGTACATGAGCGCCAGACTGGACGCCAAAGCGGACGCAAACGTGACGGCCATGCAGTGGTCCAGCACCAATGAGGCCGTTGCCAGGGTGGCGTATACCATTGACTATAACAGCCGCGAGCAGACCGCTGTGGTCTATGCGGGTTCCCCTGGCACAGCCACGTTGAGTTTTGCGGATGGCACCGGCCAGGTGAAGGACACCTGTACCGTTACGGTAACGGCGCCCCAGTCTGTACGCTTTGCCTATGCGGACGGGAACTCCGTGCCCCTGGGCTCGACTTTCGATCTGGTGGCTGTAACGGATATCAGCCGGGAAGAGGTCCGCTTTGACATTGTCAGCGGGCCGGCGGGGGGGAGTTTCTCAAGCAGTTCCTATGAGGAGGAGTCCCGGCAGTCAACCCATGGGCTGCCCACCAACCAGGTGCGGGTGTTCCGCCGCCCGGTGAAATTTGGAGCCTCCGGGCTGTACACTTTGCGGGCCTATTCCGCCCAGGGGGGCGCTTATGCCAGCGACCCGTATGTGTTCACCGTGCTGGTGACCCAGGCTGGCAACGTGACCACGGCAACCAATGAAACCCGCCGCACCAGTGGCAAGATGATCGACCTGATCAAGGGCTTTGAGGGCAATGTATGGGAGATTGAGGACGACCGGATCGTGGCAGGCAACCCCACCGTGGGCCACGGCTATGTAGTCACAAAGGAGAACAACCTGTTCTATAACAACCTTACCGCCACCGAGGCTTACGCGATGCTGGTGAACACTGTTAACAACGGCAACTACTCCAAGGCGGTGGAGAATTTCCGTAAAGAGAACAACATCATGATGAGCCAGGCCCAGTATGACGCGCTGGTGAGTTTTGTCTACAACTGCGGCAGTGGCTGTCTGAATGTAAACGCGTATGATACCCCGAACATCATTTTGAACATGGTGACCCCGCCTGCGGATGTGTCGCCTTCGCGGCCCTACACCGGCGTGCTGAATGTGGTGAAGGCCGAAATGTACGCCCAGACCGACTATACCAGCACCGTGGTGGCGGAGGTGCCTGTAGGTGCAACGGTAAGCATTACCGAGGTGCAGGTGTACCGCACCTCTACCAAGCAGGAGGTATGGTACAAGGCCACCTACAGCGGCAAGACCGGCTGGCTCCCATCGGGCTATGTACGGCTGAGCGGCAATTTCCAGCGTGACCTGAACTACGCGGACTCTACCTCCCTGGCCAATGAGTTCCTACAGTGGAACAAGTCCGGTGGGCGGCTGGTGCCGGGGCTGGTGTACCGGCGGCTGGCAGAGAGCAAGATATTCTTCTTCGGCAACTATGCGGAGGCCGTGAATGACGGCCAGTCCAATTACCGGAGGAACACCTATGGGTTCAATTACCCCGGGCCCTGCAAGTACCTGGATCAGCGATGACCAGGGCAAGGCCCCAATAGGCTGCGAATGGCGCGGTCCTGTGAGTGGTTAAGCATTTTATATATTTTCCTTACCCCTGCCATGCCGGCCCGAAACGGGCCGGCTGTGGGGAGGGAGAAAAGGTTCCCGGTTTGTGGCCGGGAACCTTTTTCCTTTTGCTTTCATAAGATGGGTTAGGGCTGGGACGGGCCCGCGTGGCGCCGCCTGCCTTCCACGCCCGGCAGGCCCGCAGGCATCGGCCTGCCGACTATGTAAGCGAGGTGATTTTTATGGATAAACCAGTGATCCTGGTGAGCTCGGTGACATATGCCATGAAGAGCCGGGATCTGCTTTTTAAGCGGGGGATCAGGGCCTTTGTAGAGCGTATACCGCCCACCGTTACCACCGGATGCGGGTACGGGGTCTATGTACCCAACGGCGCCGACGAGGCAGAACGGATTCTACGGGAGAACCGCATTAAGGTGCTGGGCCGTAGGGAACAGGAGGCATCGCCATGATTTATCTGGACAACAGCGCTACCAGCTACCCAAAACCGATGGCCGTACGGCAGGCTATGTCCCAGGCGATGGTCGAGTACGGGGCCAACCCTGGCCGGGGTGGGTTCCCGATGAGTATGCGCACCGGGCAGGCTGTGTATGCGTGCCGGAAAGCAGCGGCTGCGCTATTTGGTGCGGCCGGGCCGGAGTGCGTGGTGTTCCAGCCCAGTTGTACCCATGCCCTTAATCTGGTAATGAAAGGGTTGCTGCGGCCCGGCGACCATGTAGTGGTTAGCGATCTGGAGCACAACGCGGTTATGCGCCCCCTGACTGCCCTGGCGGAGAAGGGGGTCAGCTTTACAGCGGCAAAGGTGACCCCCGGCGACAATGACGAAACCATGAACGCCTTCCGGGCGGCCATGACCCCCAAGACCCGGCTGCTGGTGTGTACCCATGCCTCCAATGTATTTGGGGTGCGTACGCCGGTGGAACGGCTGGCGGCGCTTTGCCACCAATACGGGGCAAAGATATGCGTAGATGCCGCCCAATCGGCGGGGATACTGCCCCTGAACATCGGCGACAGCGGTGTGGATTATCTCTGCTGCGCAGGGCACAAGGGGCTATTCGGGCCAATGGGCACCGGGCTGCTGGTCTTACGCGACTCGGAGGACAAGTTGGGAACGCTGGTAGAGGGGGGCACAGGCACCCAGTCTATGAGCCTACTACAGCCGGACGCCCCGCCGGAACGTTATGAGCCGGGTACCTTAAATGTACCGGGTATCATCGGCCTGGGGGCGGGCATCCGTTTTGTACTGAAACAGACGCCTGAAAGGATTTACCAGGAAGAAATGGCCAGGGTAGGGCACCTCTACCGGCAGTTGAACCGGCTGAAGAAAGTGCGGCTTTACACGCCGCCCCCGGCAGCGCCCTACTTTACGCCGGTGCTTTCTTTTAACGTGGAAGGAATGTCCAGCGAGGAGGTGGGCGGCATTTTGGCCCGGCAGGACATTGCAGTGCGTTGCGGCCTGCACTGTACGCCTACAGCACACAAAAAAATGGGTACCGAAGAGGGCGGCACCGTGCGGGTGTCGCCGTCGATATTTACAAAAACAGAGGAACTGAACGCTTTGGTGCGGGCGGTGGGCAGGATATAAGGCAAGGGTATGGTCAACCGGCCCCGGCCCGGCTTGTGTCAATGGCGCTGGGGTCAGCGCTTTGCTGTACCCGCTTTATAGAAACTGCCTGCCGGCGGGAATGATACGGCCCCCATAAGGGCTTGGGAAAAGGCCTGAAGGTTTTTCCCAGGCTATATGGGGGCCATACTGTAGATCATTTTAGGTAAAATATCAAGTTCTGGCAAAAAAGTCTTTTATTTGTTCCCGGCTTGTGGTAAAATACTTTTAAGAGTGGCCAATGGGAAGGACAAGTCCCAGGGCCGGGCCTGCGGGGCAGTGGATCACATACAGGCGGGCAGGATATACATGGAAGAAAGGAACGATAGCCGTGGAAACTATTATGGAAAACATAACCCGCATGGGGCAGACTGTGCTGAACCTTGCCCGGCAGTTTACCCTAAAGGACGCCTTGGACGTGGCCATTGTCACGATCTTGCTTTATGGGCTGATCAAGCTGGTGCGGGATACCCGGGCCGGGCAGTTGATGAAAGGCGTTATCCTGCTAGTGGCGCTGTTCCTTATCTCTGACTATGGGCAACTGCTGGTGCTCAACGGCATCTTAAAGGCCTTTTTGCAGTCTGCCTTTGTAATGGTGGTGATCCTGTTCCAGCCGGAGATCCGCAAGGCGTTGGAGCAGATGGGCCGCAGCAAGGTGGCCCAGTCCCTGACCAACGCGGTGGGGGCCAGAGGGAAAACCGCCCAGCGTACCGAAACCCGGCAGGCCATTGCCGGGGTGGTAGAGGCCACGGCGATTTTGCAGCAGTTGCGTATGGGGGCGCTGATCGTCTTTGAGCGGCACACCCGGCTGGGGGAGATCATCTCTACCGGCACGCTGGTGGATGCCGGGCCCTCAGGGCAGTTGATTGCCAACATATTCTTCAACAAGGCCCCGTTACATGACGGCGGCATGGTGATACGGGAAGGGCGTATCTGCGCGGCAGGTTGTATTTTGCCCCTGACTGCCAGCGACGCGGTAAGCGCGGAACTGGGCACCCGGCACCGGGCGGCCCTGGGGATGAGTGAGAACTCGGACGCGGTGGTGGTGGTGGTTTCTGAGGAAACTGGGCAGATTTCCCTTGCCATGGGCGGGCGGCTGACCCGGAACTACAACCGCATGACCTTGGCGGAAACCCTGGAGTCCGAACTGGTAGGCCAGCCGGAAGGCGTTACCACCGGCGGCCTGCTGGGCCGGTTGGGCCTGGGCCGGGACAAGGATGGGCAGGATGACAGGTAAACAGCCGGGTGCAGGCCCTGCGGTACGGGAGGTATGAAGGTGAACACGAAAAAAGAGAACAACAGCAAAGAGAAGAAAAAATTCCGGCTAAGCGGGCTGCTGTACCACAACAGCTTTGTACTGGCCTGTTCCTTTGCGGTGGCGCTGGTGTCCTGGTTTGTTATAGCCGCCGGTAGCGACATGAACCGAACCTACGTCATCCGGGACGTGCCGGTAAATGTGTCGCTCTCCTCGCAGGCAGAGGCAGATGGGTTGCGGGTATTCAACCAGTCCTATAATACGGTGGATATTGAGGTTTCCGGCAGTTCCCTAATCACCCGTGCCCTGACGGCCGATGACTTTGAGGTAACTGTGGCGCTAAACCCCACCTCTACCAAGCTGACAGGCAATACTACCCAAAAGCTCAACGCCTCCGTGCGGGTGGCTAAGCAGAATTCTTATTCAGACTATGAGATCGTTTCAGTGAGCCCGGAGGAAATTACCCTGGAATATGACCGCTTTAAAGAAACGACCCTAAACATTGAAACGGACATCTCCTTTACCGCAGGCACAGGCTTTTATGCAGGGACGCCGGCACTTTCTGAAGAAAAGATCACGGTCAGCGGGCCGGAATCTGCGGTGAACAAGGTGAGCCGGGCCATTGTGACCTACAGCTTAGATAACCCCTTGCGGGAGGACGACAGCCGTTCCTGGCTGGTCAAGCTGTTCGACCAGGATAACCAGGAGATTTCGGATTTGGCAGAGCTATACCTGAGCCGGGATGTGGACTCGGTGCAGGTGACGATCCCGGTCAGGCCGAAAAAGACCGTGCCACTGATTGTCAGCACCGCCCATGTGCCTGCAGATTTTTCCAGCGCGCGGATCACTGTGGAGCCGGAGAGCGTGGAGTTGGCCGGTTCGGCGGAAACCCTTGGCAGCATTACGGAGATACGGCTAAACAATGTGATCGACTTTGCAGAACTGGATCTGGATCAGCGGACAGCCAGCTTTACCATGGAGATACCCCTGCCGCCGGGCACCCAAAACCTGACCAGCAGTGGCGCCAACACCGTGAGCCAGGCAAAAGTAACCGTGAACCTGAACGGTTATCGCAAGACCACAGTCAGTGTGCCAGAGAGCAATGTGCAGATGCTGAACGCGCCCACCGGCGATTTGGAGGCTATGTTGACCACCCGGACGCTGGAAGTGACCCTGGCTGGCCCGGAGGCCCAGGTAAACCGCCTGACAGGGGATTCGGTAATGGTGCAGGTGGATATGAGCAATGTGGAGGCAAGGTCCGGCAGTGTGGATGTGCCGGTAACGGTGTCCATCAGCGGCACGGCAGGGGACGCCTGCTGGGTGCTGGGCTCGTATACCATGACCGTGACCATGCGCGCAGCCGGGAATACCACGCCCTCGCCCGGCCCAAGCTTAGATGCCGGTGACTGAGCCCAGGTGTTGACCCCATACAGGAGGGCTATATGGATGTAAAAGTAGGCGACAAGCTGCTGATGAAAAAGCCCCACCCCTGTGGCAGCAGGGAGTTCCTGGTGCTGCGGGTGGGCATGGATTTCAAGATCAGGTGTCTGGGCTGCGGGCGGGAATTGATGTTGCCCCGGCTTAAGTGCGAGAAAAACATCAAAAAGGTGGAGCCGGCAGGCTGAACCCCTTGAGAACCGGGTACCGGCAGGGCGCATACAGCCCGGCCGGTATGCGTTCTTTCGGCTGTGGCCAGGCTCATGATGGGAAACGGGAGAAATGTATGTTTGAGAACTTGAAGGTATTTGAGAACCGCTTTGAGGAGATAGGCCAGAAACTGTATGACCCCCAAAGCGCGGCGGATCCGGCGCTGTTTGCCGCTTTGATGAAGGAGAGCCGGGAATTGGAGCCCATTGTGGTGGCCTATCGCCAATACTGTGCAGCCGAAGGGGCCATTGTAGAGGCAAAGGAACTTTTGGAGAGCGGCGACCCGGAATTGCGCCAGTTGGCCCAGGCCCAGCTCAAGGAGAATGAAGGCCTGTTGCCCGGATTGACGGAGGAGATCCGGCTTTTGCTGTTGCCCAAAGACCCCAATGACGAGAAGAACGTCATTATGGAGATACGGGGCGGCACCGGCGGCGAAGAGGCAGCTTTGTTCGCGTATGACCTGTACCGGATGTACACAGCCTATGCCCAGCGGCAGGGCTGGCGCACGGAGATTGTGAACCTGAACGAAACAGAACTGGGGGGCTTTAAGGAAGTCAGTTTCCTGATCGACGGGGCCGGGGCCTACTCTAAGCTGAAGTTTGAGAGCGGGGCCCACCGGGTGCAGCGGGTGCCAGAAACGGAAACCCAGGGGCGCATCCATACCTCGGCGGCCACGGTGGCAGTGCTGCCGGAGGCGGAAGAGGTGGATGTGCAGATCGACCCCAAAGACCTGGAGATCGATACCTTCCGCTCCAGTGGCGCGGGAGGGCAGCATATCAATAAGACCTCTTCGGCCATCCGCATTACCCACATACCTACAGGTATGGTGGTGGAGTGCCAGGATGAGCGGAGCCAGTATAAAAACAAGGATAAGGCCATGAAAGTATTGCGGGCCCGCCTGCTGAGCCGGGAGCAGGAAAAGGCCAGCGCCCAGGTAGCTGCCCAGCGCCGGGGCCAGGTGGGCAGCGGCGACCGCTCCGAGCGGATACGTACCTATAATTTCCCCCAATCCCGGGTGACGGACCACCGCATTGGCCTGACCCTGTATAAGCTGGAAGAGGTGCTCTCCGGCGGGTTGGACGAACTGATCGACGGGCTGATTGCCGCCGACCGGGCCGCCCGGCTGGAAGAGGCGGAGGGTAGCCGATGATCACGCAAAAGCTTACCGGCGCGCCGGAAGATGTGGTCCGGGCCGGGGAGATTTTACGCGGGGGCGGGGTAGTGGCGATCCCCACGGAAACCGTGTACGGCCTGGCTGCTAATGCCCTGGATCCTGCGGCGGTGCAGAAAATTTTCGCGGCAAAGGGCCGGCCGATGGACAATCCGCTGATCGTACATATCACCAAAATAGAGCAGTGGGCGCCGCTGGTGCGGGAACTACCCCTGGAGGCCCTACGGCTGGCCGAGGAATTCTGGCCGGGGCCCCTTACCATAATTTTGAAAAAATCGGGCATAATACCTTTGGAAACCAGTGGCGGCCTGGACACCGTGGGGGTGCGTTGCCCGGCCCATCCCTTGGCGCGGGCGGTCATAGACGCGGCGGGGAGGCCACTGGCTGCACCTTCAGCCAATCGGTCCGGGCGGCCCAGCCCCACAGGGTTTGCCCATACCTTTGCCGAATTGCAGGGCCGGGTAGACGCTGTGTTAGATGGCGGCGACTGTGCGGTGGGGATGGAGTCCACGGTGGTAAGCCTGGTGGGCAGCACGCCCCGGCTTTTGCGGCCCGGCGGGGTCACTGTGGAGGAACTGCGCCGGGTGCTGGGGCAGGTAGAGGTAGATCCGGCTGTAACGGCTATGTTGGCCCCTGGCCAGCAGGCGGCCTCTCCGGGCATGAAGTATAAGCACTACGCGCCAAGGGCCCAGGTGGTTTTGGTGGATGGCTCGCCAGAGGATTACATCAAGTGGGCTAACGGTTGGGCAGGGGCGCTTCCCCTCGGACAGCAGGCTTATGCGGCAAAGATTTTGGGCCCGGATCCTTGTTCGGAGGGGCTGGCGGGGCGGGTGTTCGCCCTGTGTTTTGACGAAACGGCGGATAGGTTGCGGATCCCGGCAGTGACATACGGTCCCCGGTATGACCGGCAAGCCCAGGCCCGGCAGCTTTTTTCGGCACTGCGCAGGTTAGACGAGGCAGGGGCGGCACTGGTGTTCGCCCAGCGTCCCAGCCCGGTGGGGGTGGGGCTGGCGGTATACAACCGGCTGCTGCGGGCCGCGGCTTTCCGGGTAGAGCAGATGCCCGCGCCTATGGTCATTGGGCTGGTAGGGCCCAGCGGGGCGGGGAAATCTACCATAGGGCAGGCGCTGGCCCGGCAGGGCTTTGGGGTGATTGACTGCGATAGGCTTACCCGCTCGGAAAAAGTATACGGCCCGGCCTGCATTGCCCAGTTGCAGGAAACGTTTGGGGAGGACATTGCCCCCGGCGGCAGATTGGACAGGCGTAAGCTGGCAGGACGGGCTTTTGCGGATGCGAAATCAGCCAGGCGGCTGGGGGAGATCACCTTCCCATGGATCGAGAAAGCGGTACGGGAAGAGGTGGCCCGCCTACAGGCTTTGGGGGCGCCAGTGGTGTTGGATGCGCCCACGCTGTTTGAATCAGGGCTGGACAGGGCCTGTGGCAGGATATTGGCCGTGACCGCCCCGGAAGAGGAACTGCTCCGGCGTATTACCCTGCGGGATGGGTTGACAGAAGAGCAGGCCCGGCAGCGGCTTGGCGCCCAAAAACCGGTAGCATTCTATGCAGCGCGTGCAGACTTTGTTATCAGCAACGGTCCGGGGGAGGATGCGGCAGACCAGGCGGCTGAGATTGGAAAAAAATGGAAGGGAAGGTGAGCCCATGAAACGGGTTTCGGTCAGGCTGATCGTAGCGGCTGCTATTTTGGCAGCAATGGTTTTGGCCGGGACACTGGCTGGGCCGCCGGTAGCCGGCTGGGCCATGCGGTTGCTGTATCCCAGGGAATTTTCGGAAATCGTCAGCCGGGAAGCAGGGGAGTTTGGCTTGCCGGAGGAACTGGTGTATGCGGTGATACGGGCGGAGAGCGGGTTTGACCATAAGGCCACGTCCCGGGCCCAGGCCAGAGGGCTTATGCAACTGACAGAGGGCACTTTCCGCTGGATGGCAGAGGAATATCCGCCGGAAAACGGGGGCAGGGATGTGTTCGACGCCAATGACAATGTGCACTGTGGCTGTGCCCTGCTGCGGCTGCTGATTGACCACTATGGCGACTTACGGGTAGCCCTAGCTGCCTATAATGCAGGCATGGGTAACGTGGACAACTGGCTGCGTGACCCCCAGCTTTCCCCGGACGGGCAGGAACTGGAGAAGATACCCTTTCCAGAAACAGCGGCCTATGTAGAGCGGGTGCAGGAGAACCGCGGCGTCTACCAACGCCTTTACAGTAAAAAAGGGGCGTAACCATAGAGGGTTATACCCCTTTTTTACGCTTTCGGCCCGAACGCAAGAGTTTGTTTTAAAACCCACAAAATAGCCAACACCGATATAGGCAAGGCAGATGCTGGCGTGGAAATAGAGAGCCATCTTTCCCCTGCCTGGTGGAGAAACGGCGGTCGTTTTTGAACTTAAGGAATAGATTTTCCACCAGATGGCGCTCTTTGTATATGACAGTCTATATGTCTGGGCTGCTTGGCAGTAAGTGGCTTGGAATGATCACAATCCCGTTGCGTCCCTCTATCCAAGGGACAAATTTACCACTGCCCCTTATCGGACAGAATGCGCTTGCCGTTTCAATCAAGTGACTCCAGCAGAGCCTGCGCCATATGGCGCGCGTGTTTGAGAGGAACTACGTGTCACATTCCCTGCAAATTTGGCCGACACCGGACTCCACTAGGATTTTTACTCCGTTTCAACTGCCGCGTCCTCCTGGTCTTTACTTGTGTCATCTTTTGCGGTGGATACTTCCAGATCAAAAGAGATATGGACATCTTCAATGGCCAGATTGGGAATGCCGGTCAGGGACAAAAAAGGCGCCTCAATATGACGCTCCTGGGCGTGGATGTTTCCGTCCGCTCCCAGCACATTTTCCTGGTAACTAAATGCTACCATACGGACCTGGCCATTTTCGTCAATACCAACGTCCTTCACAAAGTGGGCCAGCGCCATGCTCATGTCTGTCTGGGCTTTTATGGAGGCGATTAGGGGCGTGTAAACCATCTTATCAGTCGGCAGATGGTTTACAATTTCACCCACAATCGCATGATCCATATGGTCATCTCCTTATAAGTTGTTTTTGTATATGTGCAGCCGCGAAATGAACGGATTCTGTGGCTGATTACCGGATTAGTCCTTCTTCGACTTTTCCACTGGGCTGGCATCCTTTATCAAAATCAGATTGGAAAGGCGGGGAGCGGCAGCAAAAAAGGGCACAAAAAGAGCCTGTATGCGTTCTCTGGAGTTATCCAGAAAGTGTATACAGGTTTCTTTGTGATTATGAAAGGCTAGGACACAAGCGGAAAGGCCCGGCCACTGCCGAAAAACGCAGTGGTCAGGAAGATTGCTTTAGCAAAACGGGATTGAACTGGCGAAAAGATAGGAAACCGGAAATATCAATACCCATTTTGTTGATTATTGTCCCTCCCCTTCATGGTAACGGTTTTTGAGAAAAAGGCATGGAAACTGGAGCGCTGCTGAGAGGATTGACTACATTCTGGTTCGGATTACTTTTCTACAAGAATTGCGAGAGTTGGACTCTGCTCACTATATGCGTTGCCTGCTACATCACTATAATACTCACATATTTTGAAACCAGTGTTAACCATTTCCTCCCCTAATGTGCTTTTTGAAAAGTAAGTGTCCCAAATATAATAAGTCCTTACGTTTTCATTTGTAAAGACAGATGTTTGCTTAAGCGTTACATTATTGGGGTATTTACAGGTTCGATCCAATGTGATATGTTTTTCAGGGCTCCAAAACCCTCCGCCAGAAAAGGCATTCCACGTTTGACTTTCTCGGAAGGTATAGAACTGGGCAAGAGAGAAGACATCAAGTAAAAGCTTTCCTCCAGGTTTTAAATGCTGGTGAATGAGTCTTAGTAAGGCTATCCTATCAGATGTGGATAATGCGCCATAATCACAGTAAATCATTGTTGCGAGGTCATATTTCTCGCCAAGTGACAACCTTAAATAGTCCTGGCAAATGTAATGGATTGGCAAATTCTTCTTTTTTGAACTTTCTTGGGCATAAGCAATAGAATGAGGTGAGATATCGACACCTGTGACAGCGTACCCCATTTTAGCATACCTCTCGGTATAAAGACCGGGACCGCATCCAATGTCTAGGATTGCAGAATACCTTTCAGGAGGCATTGCCTTGCCGATCCACGAAACGGACTTTTCTATAAATTCCAAATTCCGGCTTGCCCCATCAAATGTTGGGTTTAGATGGGCATCCAGCATTTGCATAGAAATGTAATCGTCATCCCAAAACGGCACGTCAGTTTTGGTGTAGAGAGCGGGTTTATCAAATAGTGGTGCTAACTCAAGGGATTGAATTAAAGCTGCCATGTTTACTTCCCCTCGTCTAAAATGATATTCACATTATATCGAATACGTAGATTTGAGTCAAGACGCTAGTGTTTGGGAGGGACGCAATAAAAATGAATTGATTACCCATTACAGAGCAATTGCGTCATGAGAAGTTATCCTGTTCGTAATGAATCATTGACAGATGCAATTTTTTGTTGAAACCAAAGAACTCGAGGAGAGCACTCTGGGTTTTGATGGTTTATTGACGCTGTGCCAGACGGAAAGGTTAGAAACGGATGGTGCTAGATATGAAAAAAACGCAAAATACACGCCATAGAGAGCGGCATCGTAGACCGCATCCCACCACCCAAAAACACGAGAAAAGCCCGGGATTCCTTGGAATTTCGGACCAATCAGACTTACCGCCAGGCAAATCTTTGGAAGGGGGAGAAGGATTCGGCCTCGCCTACCGGCTCGGTTAGTTCGCATAATGAGAAGAGCAGGCAAGACTTGAAAAGATGCCAGTAGCGCATAGTAACATAGAGTTAGCAAAGATTGATTGCACCACAACCAGTCAGCATTTCATCATCGGTTGTGAATGGGACCATACGATGCAGCAGGCAGTTGCCCGCACAGATGAAAAGACACAGCGCTCACAAATGCAGCCGCCGAACTGCATCATCCCTTAACTCTTTCCCCTTAAACAGGAGTATCCCAGCTAGAGCTACTAAGCTTATCCCCGCGCATATTACAGAGGGATATATCACTCTCAGCACGCCGCACAGCAGCAAAATCAGTGGAATTAGTCCGGCAAGAATGCAGGAACTCAAGCTGAATAAATAATCCGCCGGACGCATGGACAGAACCCACACGACAATGAAAGCTGCCAACTGCGCACAGGGAATCAAGATAGGCAAGACAAAGTCTAGGGACCACCCTACAAACCCGGTGCAGAGATCCCATGCGAAAGTGGCGGCGGAAATGGCCGCCAACTGCCAGAGAATAGCTTTCATGGGGCTGCCCCGCTTATGGACGGTGACACCCAGAACCAGCCAGGTGCTGGCCAGGGAGGCAATGACAAAAACACTCCACCAGCCGGTCTTGGGCAGGCTGAAGTTCACGGCAGAGCAAGTGATGGCTATAACCACCGTAGCAAAGGCAGCGAGCCTGAGAATCAGCCGCAAAGGCTTTTGCACAGAGGGGAGAACGGGGTAGACGTTTTCCTCCCTATGTCCTGACAAGGGGCTTTGGCAAAGGGGGCAGCGCTGAAACGAACCCCGCACATACACCCTACATTGTTCACAAAACAGCATTTGCATCCGCCTCGTCTTCCATATTGGTAGTCAGCGTCACCTCCAGCCCCAGCCGAGAGAGTTCCTGAAAGAAGACTCGTTCTATCTCCCGGGAGCGGTAGGGGCTTGCGAAGGTGATAACAAAATTGTCCCCAAAGGACACAGAGCATGCCTGCAAGCAGCCAGCACATGTGAGTACGCCAAACTGCCGGATATATTTCTCAGAACCTTCTGGCATGGTAAGCTTTCCCACATTGGAGAAAGAAACTGTGGCGGCTTGGGCAGCTATGCGGTTGGCGGCCCGAAGCACCAGGTCTTTCACAGGCAGAGGCACGATCCGTGCAGGTAAGCTGTGTTCTAGGGCGCAGAGGCTGTCCACATGGGCTTTGAGCCTTTCCATGGTAAGCATCTCCTGAAACTCACACTTTACTTTGGTAAGCACAGATTCCAAACAAGGGTCATTTTTATTGAAATCATAGCTTACATGAATAATGGCAAAAAAATTCCGCGATGAAAAAGAGGGGAAATACTTCCGAAGATTTACAGGGACGGTAGCAACCACTGGTTTTTTGCGGCTGCGAATTGTCATGCCCTCATAGATGGAGCAAAGGAGAATGGCGGTCAGTAATTCCGTTATGGTAACGCCGCGGGAGCGGGCACAGGCCAGAAGATTTTTTATAGGAATGGTCCCCTCCAATATGCCTAGCTTGCTTTTTGGCAGACGCTCTCCGGGTATCTGGTAAGCGGGAGGAGAAGAAACAAAGCGGCGAGCGGGTTTCTCATAGTATTTTTGAAAACTGTCCGTTTCCTTCTGCCGGTCAGATATGCCTAAGACAGGTATGCGGTTTACGGAAAGATTATCCTCCGGGTGTTTGATACAGAGGTATTCGTAGACTAGAACCCGTAAAAAGTCAAGGGCCCCAGCCCCGTCGGACAACACATGATAGATTTCCAGGCAGATACGCCGCCGGTAGTAAAGCACGCGGAACAGTAGGCTGGGCTGGGGAGATGGATAAATAGGAAAACATGGGGGCAACTCCTCCTGGCGGACAAGGGCAGGCAAAGGGCTTCTCTCCAGATAATACCAGAACCAGCCGCGCCGGAGCTGGCAGCGGTAGATGGGGAACATCGCAAGAGTTTTGTCAAGAGCTGCCTGCAAAGCAGTGGGCTCCACATCCTCTACCAGTTCACAGAAGAACCGAAACACCTTGGAATCATGGGCAGAGCTGGTGGAGGGAAATATCTTCGCGGCGTTGTCCAGCCGCCACCAAGGCAGATAGTTCTTATCGCTCATAATTACCCTCCAGGAAGGAATTTATGATGGCATAGGTTTGTTTAACGTGCTTAAACCACACCGGCAGGGAGAAATAGCCGTGGAGAGCGTCGGGAATACGGTGTATCTCCACATAGTTTCCCGCCTCCCGCAACTTTTTTCCATAAGCCTCGCCTTCATCTCGCAAGGGGCAGAACTCTGCGGTAATAAGCAGTGTGTCTGGCTGGATTTCAAAGGATGCCGCTGCCAGTGGCGCAAGGTAGGGGTTTTCCCTGTCTGCTTCGCTGGCGTCATACAGGGAAAAATACTCCTGCACCCGCTTGGAGGTAAGCAGATATCCGGTTCCGTTCTCCCGAACAGAGGGATAGGGCGAGTTCTCCGAGTGATCGTTTCCCACTGCGGGGTAAATAAGGATCTGCCGGCGAGGTAGGAATTCTCCCCTGTCCCGGGCCATAAGAGAAACTGTGGCAGCCAGATTTCCCCCGGCGCTATCCCCTATAAGCACCACCCTTTCAGGCGGGATATTCAGTAGCCCGCTGTGCAGGAAAACCTCCCGGGTAGCTGCGTAGCAGTCCTCCACCGCTGCTGGGAAAGGATGCTCAGGGGCCAGCCGATAGTCAACAGAGGCCACGATACAGCCAGTATGGGCGGCCATGTCCCCGCATATCCCGTCATAAGAGTCAGTAGAACCTGTTACCCAGCCGCCTCCGTGAAAAAACAGCAGGACGCAGCTCCTCTTTTGCTGTTTGGGAGAAAAAATACGCATGGGGACCTGGTATTCACCAGAAGATATGGTATGTTCCCATATTCGGTAGAGCCAAGGCTTTCTAGCCCGGCGGGCTGTCAGCTTTTGCAGCCTGCGCTCCACCAGGTACATCTTTTCTGCGTCCAAATCTGGATAGGACAGCAGGCTAAGTGCCACCAGCATGGCTTTGTTGATGGGCATATCGGCTCCTTTTGGTTCAAGATTCAAGCATAGTATTGTGATTATTATACTCTTGTGGGGGTGGTTTGTCAAATTTGATTGCGTTCTTTCATGGCCTTTACAGAAAGGATGGAGCTATTGGTCACGCGGTAAAAATCCGTTATCACATCGCAGAACTGTTCCAAGGTGTGGCCTTGAGAGGAACTCTTCTCTTTCAATCTTCTAAAGTATCTGTCTGCAATGGATTTAACATCTTTTGCCGGAACAAAGATTGTACCCTTCTTAGAAACGTCAACTGTCCAGACAGTGCCAGCCCAATCGTAAATATCTTCAAAAAATATTGGTGAATAGCTTGTACTGCGCAAAATCAAAATTACCGTCGAGAGGTTTGCGCTCCAATTCGGTGGTTTTGTATAGGCAATGGCAGTTTCTATAACAAGCTGTTTGTTATCACGAATATCAAATTTGTTTATCAGATAGATGGTGCCTTCATAGCAGTTGTCCGTTAGCGTGTCCAATTCGTAAGCCACCAGGCAGGCGCCCCGGCTTTCTGGATATATTGATCCAAGGAAATCTCGCCGCGCAGGAGTTGACGGCACCATTCCTTACTCTGCTCGTCAATTTGAAATCTCTCCTTTTCAGTCGAAACAGATGCAATCTCGATTACCGTGTCAAGGGACATGAACCTTGCTTTCTGGTTGTAATATAGCGTAAACAGCGCTACAATTCAAGAGGTGTGTGGATACACCGGGGTATGGAAAAATATCTACTCCTCCTGCCCTCCCAACAGCAGGATCGGTTCAATGCGCAGATTGGAGTTGACAAGTAAAACAGAAAGCAACAGAACACATAGGAGCAGGCTACCCGGTATGATAAAATAGAGCATTTTTTGCAGCGATAGAGCCTCATCGTCCAGCGTGATATCAGCTCCAGAGTTCTCGCTCTCTGCCCAGAGGCTATAATCCCGGCTGAAATACGCCGTCTGTATATTTTCCTTCGGCTCGCCCATACTCATATCGCCAACCTCTGGATCCACACCCGTCTTAGCCGCCATAGGCCGCTCCTCCTGAAACTCTACATTCCCCATGGCCCAGCTTACCCAGCTCCCCAGCGCCACTGCGGGGATCGCCAGCACTAAAATCCCCGACACCAGCGATACCCGGCACTGCCTTTTTGACAGTCCCATGCTCCGCTCAATAGCAGTCCTCTTGCGCTCCTTTATCACGAAGAAGTACAGGAGCAGCACTATCACCGTCAGCGCCGAAAGCGCCCCTACTGCCAACAGGAGCATAGAGCTGAGCCGGGCGTTTTTCAGGGTCTGCATGACTTCTTCATAGCCGTTGTCGTCATATACTATCTCCAGCTTTGAGGTTTCGGGGACAGCCTTGTGCAGGGCAGTGTTGAACTCGGCTATTTTCCCATTAGTTATCTGGAAGGACGTGCTCCAGGAGTTCATAGGGGCATAATAGACGATGTTATTCTCATCAGAGGCGGTAATGGACCTGGACGGCACAATGACCGCCTCACCATAGAGCTCGCCGGAGCTGGGATATAGCTCCCGGTAAATCCCCACGACCTCGTACTCGCCCTCAAAGAATACATCAAAGGGTTTCCCGTGTATATCCAGGGATTTGAACGTGGTAAATGGCATGGAAAACTCGAAGGAATCCATGGCGGTGGGTTGATAGCCGTACAACGCCATCTGCATGGGCAAGTTCAGCTTATCACCCACCCGGACACCGCTTAGAGCGACGATATTGGATATCATGCAAACCTTGGCACCCTGTTGAAATTCCTCTGGTGTTATCTCACGACCTCGATCAATATAGGCATTCTTTGCGTGGAAAGTAGGCAGGAGCTGTACTCCATTGGTAGGAATGACTGGCAGCCAATGGCGATCCCAGAGCTCAATTTGATTTATCCACTCCATCCAAACCTTGCCCAACTCACCAGGCTCCCAGAAATCCCCGGTGATTTCGTCGCAGCGGTGTATATCATCATAGCTGTGCAGGCCTGGGAGAAGGTCGCTCTCTATCTGCTCTCCAGTCGCCGGGTCACACTGTGTTGTAGTGGGCGCTCCCAAAGGCATATAAACATCCAGGCCGCTTTGCTCACTTTCATAGCGCTCGTATGAAAGGTTACCCATATAGCTCTTTCCAATACTCAGAGTATTGGGCTTCTGCATCCACTGCTGATCCAAGAATATTTCATCCCCAGGTTCCAGGTCTTTTTCTGTCCAACCAGTGCCAACAAGTGTGTAACCCTTATATTCGTAGTCATTGTAATGAGCTTTCACAATGCGTATCTTTAGCAGTTCCGTCTTGGGTTTGGAATTGCTGTCTTCCAGCGGAGTAAACTCGACTATATGTACGCTTTTGGAGGAAATTTGAAAGTGAGAAACGTCATCCCTGGCATTCATTACCCGCGCCAAATAGTATGGACGGGTCTCCGGTGGGTTCACATACTCCGCCCCCTCAAAATTAAGCATATCCGCGTGTAAAAGCGCATCGCTGGGCTGGCGGTTCTGGGTCACCGTGGCAACGGTGGTAAACTGGCTCTCGGCCGCGTCTATGCGCTGGTTCGTTTCAGTCATGCTAACCGCCGCAAAGGTCAAAAGCGCTGTGGCTGCCGCTATGAGCAGGAAGAATATCAGGGCCTTGCCGGGCCTTCTGAAAAGCTGTTTCAGGCTGTTAAGAAACATACATTATACCCCCTCAGTCGTTCTTTGTCAGCAGCGTAAGGGTATCGAACCGTAGAAGCTGGATAAGCGCCAGGATTGTCCCTATGCTTGCACAGAGCAGATAGATGAGAAGTATTCCCAGGGAGTCCCAAAGGGATAATCTGATTTTGTACACCAACGGCGCCATAGCTATGCATCCGCCAAGAACCTGGGTCAGCACCGCGGCGCAGAAGTGTACAAGGCTGATGCGCAGCCGGGGCTCCCCTAATGAACTTGCCACGGCCATGTCCCTTCTACTGCCCCTGAGTACCAAGAACACGGCCAGCATAACCATCACCGTTATCAGGGCAAAGAAGGGCAGCCGGAAGGAGCGGTAGGTCTTCAAGTTCTTCCGCAGTTCCTCGGCGGTCTTGATGAATAGCTCGTCCTCCATGGAGATGGCGTCGCAGCCGTCGATGGTTTCGGCTATATTCACCCGCTTGAAACCCAGGGCGGGCAGCGCCTCCTTGAACTCAGTCAGGCGAAGGGGATTGCGGAGCACCACGGAAAGGGAAGAGTAGGAGAAGTGGGCCCCGGCGCTTTCTGCCGCGCCGCGCAGCCAAGCCACCGGGACCGCCACATCCGGGGAGCGCTGACCATTGACCTCGTTATAGGGGTAGGAGGCCACTATCTTCAGGCTCTGCTGGCCCATGGAATCGTAATGGCCGCCCATGCTGCTGCAAGTTAAGGTGTACATGGGCAGGCTAAGGATATCTCCAAGGCAGAGCCCCGTCTGCCTGAGATATGTTTCCGACACGCCGCACACAGGCTCGTCCCCTGAGAGAAAGCCGCCGGTATAGCCCGCGGACAGGGTCAGGGCGTTCCCATCGACGGCAGGCAGGGTTTCGGGGCAATTCGCCGCCACAATATAGGTATCGCCTCCTGCAAAGGGATCTTGGCTTTGAGCACTGTCGCTGAAAGCCCCGGCGGCTTCCGCGGTACACAGCAGGCCGTGTACATCCAGAGATGTGAGGGCGTTAAAATGCTTTGTTTCAACAGAAAGCCTTGAGGTCCGGGTGCCGGAGCGATTCACCACTCGGGCGGTGACGGGGATACTCTCCGCCAGATTGTCCAGCGTCGCCTGGCTGACCTCTAAGCTCCCAAGGTAGGCCCCCATACTTGCCACCAGCATGACAGCAGCCAGAATAAGCACCACAGAGCGTCCGGGCGCGCGGGTCAGACGGTAGTTGATCTCAGCAAAAATGAACATAGAAACTCTCCCTTGGAGTCCGGCTCAGACCGGGCTCTTTTTTTCAGCCTTCTCCTTGTGATGACCTGCTCTATGCCCTGGAGCACCGGCGCCCAATTTATGTCCGAGGATAAATCCAACAGCACGGTAAGGATGTCTAGAATATCGGTTGGCTTGTAGGTCTGGGCAGAGCAGACTTGTATGGCTTAAAACTCGTTGTAGGGCACAGTGGGGGCGTAGCACCTGGCGTTTTTCCGGCCTATACCGCCGTTGTCAATGGGCAGGAGGTAGCCCTTGGAAATCAGCTCATTGGCAAAGAGGTGGAAGGACTTCTTTGCAAACATGGACTCGTCGGCACTGGCTTTTTCCAGAACCTCCTGTTTGTTCAGGGGATGGAAGGTTTCCAAGAGGATCCGTGGCAGGACAAGTTCAGAGTCTGCTACCAGGGGATGGTTCTTTTTGGACATGAAAATTCTCTCTTTTGTGAAAGTATAATCATACTATATTCTAAGTTACCTAAAAAGTCAATGGGGAATAGTAGAAAAAAGTGATTCTGTTTATTGACAGAGTAGAAAGACAATATTTAGTAAAAGACAAGATTTATGTGTGAAACAGGATTTGTGCTCTTCCAAAAACAGAATAGATTAACAATACTAATTTTCATTTCGCAAGGGGCCAGTCATGAGTATACTCAGCGCCGAAAAGCTATCCTTCCCTTACTGGAGCAAATACCAGATGGTACATACCTTGGACGATGTGTGCCGTGAATTTGGGCTTGGTAAGTTCTACGCGATTGTGGGCCAGTCCGGCAGCGGCAAGACCACGCTCCTGTCCATGCTGGCAGGCCTCGGTAATCCGGACGAGGGATAGGTGATCTCAGGTGGGAAGACTGTCCGAGAAATAGGCAGTGAGCGCTACAGGTGAGAGAATGTATCAGTCGTACCTGGAAGTACGCAAAACGTGAAAGAGGTGTGTAGGAGGGATGGGGTAGAGTACACGCCTGGCCGAGAGGTGAAGGTCGGCAAGGCCAAAAGAGCCACCAGAGAAACACAAGAGTTCAGCTTTGCTGAACTCTCGTGCCGCTGAATGAGGCCGCAGCGCAGGCGGTAAGGGAGTTGCGCCAGGAGCGAGACTTCGGCCCCACAGCGCCCCTCGTGAGCGACGAGAAAGGCAACTACACCAGGCCGGTGAACTTCCGAAAGAGGTACTACCGAATTCTCAAGGCAGCGGGGATAGAGCAGAAGGGCCTACACAGCCTCAGGCATCATTTTGCCACGCAGTTGATAAACGGGGTGAAACAGCCCGACGGGACCCTCATGGCACTTTCACCCCGCCAAGTAGCCGACCTCCTGGGTCACTGTACCTCACAAATCACCGAGATGTATTACGTCAAAAAAGACACCACACGCCTGCAAGGAATCACAGATGGGTTCAATTTTTAGCGAGAGCAAGCCCGCACAGGGGGGAGCGCCCAAGAGTTTTGATGATTTATTGATGATGTGCCAGACGGAAAAGTTAGAAACGGATAACGCCAGATGCGAAAAAGCACAAAATACACACCATAGAGGTCGGCACTATAGACCGTATTCCCTCCCCCCTCCCTAAAATATAAAAAGTTCCAGGAATCGCATGATTCCTGGAACTTGGAGCGTAAGCGCAAAGCGCGTCGCTTTGGCAGGGGCAGAAGGATTCGAACCCTCGGCACGCGGTTTTGGAGTGGATGTGGGAAAAGCATTAACGGACATACAACAGCCGGTTTTCCGCGCGGTTGAGGGGTCTGTGTTTCTGAAACCCACGCCCCAAAAGTTTTTGATGATTTATTGATGATATCCGAAATTCTCTACCCGAAAGGAAGGCGAAAAGCACCTACAGCATATGAATGGCTCCTATTAGGAACACTGTAATATCAAGGCTTTTCGGAGCCTGCAACCACAAAAAAATAAAATTAGAGCTATCACATTACGCAGAAAGCCGTCCGGGAAGAAAAAACGGGCGGCTTTTTTGCGTGGATAGCCGGGAGGGAGGCGAAAAAATAGTAACAAACTTTTAACACAAAATTTGTGCAACATTCACGAAAATAAAAAGGAGGTAACGAATGACAGACGAAAAGCTGAACACGAGCCCGGAGGAAAATCCCCAGCCCAGCCTGTTCGATACGGGCCCGGCTGAGGCTCCCACGCCGGAGCCCCCGGCCCCGGAGAAAGCCCCCGAGCAGGCCGCCGGGGAACCACCCGCGCAGGATGCCCCCGCTGGGGCCCCCGGCGAGGTGAACGTATCCGCTGACCAGATTGAAAAGCTGATGGCGGAGCGCCGGGCGGCGGAACGTGCGGAGGTGGAGAAGAACGAGCCGCCCGAACCGGAACAGCCGCCCACCCCGGCCCCGGAGGAAAAGGCCCCCGCCAAAAAGGGAAAGGCCGCCGAGGAAAAAACGCCCACCCCGGAGGATAAGCCCAAGGGCAGGCGTGGCCGCAAGCCGAAGGAGGAAAAAGCGGAGCCCGGCAAGCCGGGAGGGACGGGGGCCCGCCGTGGCCGCCAGGCCAAGGCTGACAAGGCGGCCACGGACAAGCCCCCGTCCCCACCTCGAGACAAAATGTCCCAAAGCAAAGGGACAAAAGCCGCCACGGTAAAGGGCAAAGAAGAGGCCCCCGCCGCTCCCCAGCCTGCGCCGGAAGCGCCGCCCCAGCCCCGTGACGCGACCCGCGCCGAAAAGGAAGAGATTGTTTATCTCAACCTCTCGGAGCTGTTCCCGTTCAAAGACCATCCCTTTGGTGTCCGTGACGATGCGGAAATGAAAGGGCTTGTGGAGTCCGTCAAGGACAACGGCGTACACCAGCCCGCGCTGGTGCGTCCCCGGGAGGGCGGCGGCTATGAAATCATCGCGGGCCACCGCCGCCAGCGGGCCAGTGAGCTGGCCGGGTTTGCAAATATGCCTTGTATCGTCCGCAACATGACGGATGACGAGGCCATCCTTGCGATGACGGACGACAACCTGCGCCACCGGGAAAAGATTCTGCCGATGGAAAAGGCCCAGTCTCTGAAAATGCAGGTGGAGGCCATCAGCCACCAGGGGACGAAGATGGAGGGCGTGGCCGCCGGGGACGTGGGGAAACGCTCCACGGAAATCGTGGGGGAACGGAACGGCATGAACTACAAGCAGGTACAGCGGTATATCCGGCTGACCGAGCTTGTGCCGGAGCTCCAGTCTATGGTGAACGAGAAAAAGCTGTCTTTCACCCCCGCTGTTGAAATCTCGTTCATCAAGCCCAAAAACCAGAGGTTTATCGCCGTTTCCATTGAGGGCGAGCAGGCATCCCCCTCGCTCTCCCAGGCCCAGGAGCTCCGCAAGCTGGATAAGGAGGGGAAACTGAACGGCGATGTGATTGACGGCATTTTGAGCCGTGAGAAAAAGGAGGTAGACAACCCGTTAGCGTATATCCGCAACGAGGCCGATATTTTGAAATTCGTCAATACCTTAATCGCCAACACCAAAGGCGAGGGCAAGGAGGGCGACCCGTTCTGGACGAAATCAGAAACGCTTTTATACTGCGCCCTTATCGCCTATATCATCTTCGAGGGCCCGGACGAGGACAAGAACATGAACACGCTGGTAGACATGATTTCCGGCATGGAGGTCAAGGAGGACGATGACGATTTCATGAACGCGGTGGACTATATGTTCGCCGGGCTGGAAAAGCGCAAGCCGGACTGTTTCGCGGTCAAGCAGTACAAAAAGTACAAGCTGGCCAGCGGCAAGACTGCCCGCTCCATACTGATTTCATGCGGTGCGCGGCTGGCCCCCTTTGACATCCCGCAACTCCGGGAGATTATGAGCTATGACGAGATGGAGCTTGACAAGCTGGGGGACAGACGGACGGCGGCGTTCTTCATCATCAGCGATACCGACACCACCTACAACTTTATTGTAGCTCTGGCGTTTTCGCAGATGTTCAATCTCTTGTGCGAAAGGGCGGACAACGTACACGGGGGCCGCCTGCCCCATCATGTGCGGGTGCTGTGGGACGAGGCCGCCAACACCGGGCAGGTGCCGAACCTCGAAAAGCTGGTGGCGGTCATCCGCTCCCGGGAGGTGAGCCTGACGCTGTTCTACCAGCAGTTGGCCCAATGTAAGGCAATCTACGACAAGAACGCGGAAACCATTTTAGGCAACATGGACAGCGTGGTATTCCTCGGGGGCCGGGAGGCCAGCACTATCAAGGAGATTTCCGAGAACTGGCTGGGGAAAGCGACTATCTCCATGCAGACCGAGGGCCGCTCCCGTGGGCAGTCGGAAAGCTACAACCAGAACACCCAGCGGCTGGGCCGGGAGCTTATGACCCCCGCCGAGCTTGCCACCATGCCCGGCGACAGGTGCATCCTGCAACTGCGGGGCCTGCCGCCGTTCTACTCCCGGAAATACGATTTGAAACAGCACCCCAACTACCGATACACGGCGGAGGCGGACAAGAAGAAAAACGCCTTTTCGCTGGAGCGGCTTATCTGCCGCCGTATAAAAAAGCTCAATCCCAACGAGCAGTACACCGTGTACGAGGCGGACGTGCCGGACGGAACGCCCATAGACGAGGACGAGGACATCCTCAACTATGACGATTTGGACGACCCGGACGCTTTTGTATAGCTTTGGGACATTTTGTCCCGAAGTGTCACCTGCCGCCTATACCGGGCGGCTTTTCTTGTGCCCGGGAAAATCCCGGAGAAATGGAGGACTATATGGCATTTTTCGCATCCGCTATCACCACTTTGCAGACCCTTGTTATCGCGCTGGGCGCGGGCCTCGGCGTTTGGGGCGTTGTCAATCTGCTGGAGGGCTACGGCTCGGACAACCCCGGCTCCAAAAGCCAGGGCATGAAACAGCTCATGGCCGGGGGCGGCATCATCGTCATCGGCACGACCCTCATCCCGCTGCTGTCGGGCCTGTTTTAAGGGCGGCGGCTTATGGACTTTCTCACCGACTGGCTCACAGACTGGCTCAAGGAGCTTTTGATTGGCGGCATCATGGGGAACCTTGAGGGGCTCTTTGATACCGTCAATGCCCAGGTCGGAGAGATTGCGGTGCAGGTAGGGACGACCCCGGCGGCATGGAACGCCGGGGTTTTCTCCCTTATCCGCCAGCTTTCCGAGACGGTGATTTTACCCATCGCCGGGCTGGTGCTGACCTTTGTTGCCACCTATGAGCTGATACAGATGCTCCTTGAAAAAAACAATATGCACGAAGTAGACGTGGCGAACCTCTACAAATGGATGTTCAAGACCGCGTGTGCGGTGCTGATACTTTCCAACACGTTCAATATCGTGATGGCCGTCTTTGACGTGTCGCAGAGCGTGATTTCCCGCTCTGCCGGGCTGATACAAGGCTCCACGGCGGTTTCGCCGGATATGCTGAACAACCTCCAGACCACGCTGGAGGGGATGGACTTGGGCCCGCTCCTTGGGCTGTGGCTCCAGTCCTCGGTCATCGGGCTCACCATGCAGGCGCTGGGCATCATCATCTTCGTGCTGGTGTACGGAAGAATGATTGAAATATATCTGCTGACCAGCCTTGCGCCCATCCCCGTGGCGACCCTCTCCAACCGGGAGGTGGGCGGCATGGGGCAGAACTACTTAAAATCCCTTTTCGCCGTGGGCTTTCAAGGGATGCTGATTTTAGTCTGCGTCGGCATCTATGCGGTGCTGGTGCAGAACATCGCCGCTGGGGGCGACCCCATCGGCGCGATATGGGGAACCGTGGGCTATACGGTGCTCCTTTGTTTCATGCTGTTCAAGACCGGGACAATCGCCCGCAGCATCTTCGGAGCCCACTGATTGAGCGGCACTTCGGGACAACTTGTCCCAAAGTCCGGGAAAGGAGGCCGGATATGCCGAGGCGTTACAAGCTGGGCCCGGAGGGTGAGATGCGCCGGGCGTGGGGCGGCAAGCTCCCGGAGGAATTTGACCAGCGGGATATGCTGGCGTTCATGGCTGAAACCGACCTGCAACTGCAAGGGGCGGTATCAGCGGAAACCCTGTCCGCGATAAACGCGGCAGGCTATGACTATATGGGCGGGGCGGTCATCCCCCGTCCCGGAAAGGAGGATTTATCTATGGCGAACACACAGACGGCGGTGCAGACCGCCGAGGAGCTGGCGGCGGCCCAGGAGGAAATGCGCCGTCTGATTTTCGAGGCCCCTATCGCGGAGCTGGCAAAACACCAGGGCATCAGCGTGGACGAGGCCGTGGCTCTCCGGGTGGAGCAGAACCTTGCCGCCGCCACTATCCCCATCGAGGTGTCGGTGCGGCCCATTGAGCCCCAGGGCAAGCTGATAGGCTTTGCCAGCGTCAACTTCGGCGGCGTGGTGGTGGATGACTTCAAGGTGGTGAACGGGCAGAACGGCATCTTTTTGGGTGCGCCCTCAAAACCCGACCCCACCAGCAGGACAGGCTACCGGGCCACGGTGCGTATCAATGACCGGGCCACCCAGGAGCGGCTGAACGCGGCGGGGGTGGAGGCTTACCATTCGGCGGTTGAGAAACTTATCGCCCGGGCCGAGGCGGTACGCCCCGCGCCCATCCGGGAGCAGATGGATAAGGCGGGAAAGGAGGCCGCGCAGAAAAATGCCGTCCGCCCCGCCCCGGCAAAGGGAAAGGAGGGACGGGATGCCAGATAGCCCGGCTTTGGGACAAAATGTCCCAAACCTTACCCCGGAACCCTCCGGGCTCTACCTTATGGACGGCATCGCGGGCCTGCGTTCCCTCCCGGAGCACTCAGTAGATATGCTGCTGACCGACCCGCCCTACGGCACGACCCGCAACTATTGGGACGTGCCTTTGCCGCTCCCGGAGCTGTGGGAGGCGGTGCGCTGGGCGGTCAAACCCTCCGGGGCGGTGCTGTTCTTCGCGCAGTGCCCCTATGACAAAATCCTCGGCGCGTCCAACCTCTCCATGCTCCGCTATGAGTGGGTGTGGTATAAAAGCCGCTGTACGGGATTTCTCAACGCCCGCCGCGCCCCGCTGAAAAAGACGGAGAATATTCTGGTGTTCTATCGGCGGCTCCCCTTATACAACCCGCAGTTTGAACAGGGCAAGCCCTACAAAAAGATTGCGTCCCAGCGCGACCAGAGCCCCAACTACGGAAAGTTCGTCCGCTCCGGGAGCGGCTCGGAGGACGGGCGGCGGTTCCCGGGGAACCTGCTTTCGTTCCAGACCGTGGCCCATACCGTCCACCCCACCCAAAAGCCCGTGGAGCTGTGCGAATATCTGATAAAGACCTACACCGCCCCCGGCGAGGTGGTGGCGGACATCTGCGCTGGCTCCGGCACGACGGCCATCGCCGCGCTGAACACGGGCCGGGAGTTTATCTGCTTTGAGACGGCCCCGGCCTTTTACGGCCCGGCCACGGAGCGCATCATGCAGGCGCGGGCGGCTGTGGCCGCTGGCGGGAAAGGAGTGTGAAAAATCAAGAGCTATTCTGTTATCTATGCCGACCCGCCGTGGCGGTACGCCCAAAAGGGCCTGCAAGGTGCGGCGGAGCGGCACTACCCCACGATGGGGATTGAGGAATTATGCGCGTTGCCCGTGGCGGATTTGGCGGCCCCGGACAGCGTTCTTTTTCTGTGGGCCACGTTCCCCCAGCTCCCGGAGGCCCTGCGGCTTATCAAGGCGTGGGGCTTTCAGTATAAGTCCGTGGGCTTTGTCTGGCTGAAAAAGAACAAGAAAGCCGATAGCTGGTTTTATGGGCTGGGCTTTTGGACGCGGGCCAACGCGGAGGTGTGCCTGCTGGCGACCCGTGGGCATCCCCGGCGCAAGGCCCCCAACGTCCACCAGTTCATCATCTCCCCTATCGAGGGCCACAGCAAAAAGCCGGACGAGGCCCGTGAAAAAATCGTGGCCCTTATGGGGGACGTGCCCCGGGTGGAGCTGTTCGCCCGCCAGACGGCCCCCGGCTGGGACGTGTGGGGGAACGAGGTGGAGCCCACCGAGGGACTTCGGGACATTTTGTCCCAAAGGAAAGGAGGCTAAAAATGCCCTATGTGAACGTACCTAACGACCTATCGAAAATCAAGACCAAAATCGCTTTCAATCTGACAAAACGCCAGCTTGTGTGTTTCGGCGGCGCGGCCCTTGTGGGAGTCCCCTCCTACCTGCTGGCCCGGAGCTCGTTTGGGAACACGGCGGCGTTGTTCCTGATGCTGGGCATCATGCTCCCGGCGTTTCTTCTGGCGATGTACGAGAAAGACGGCCTGCCGCTGGAAAAGGTGGTAAAGAACATCCTCCGGGCCAAGTACCTGCGGCCCGGCGTGAGGCCCTACAAGACCGGGAATATCTACGCGCCCTTTACCGGGCAGGCGGGAAAGGAGGCAGTGAATGGAAAACCGAAAAAGCAAAAGAAAGAATAAGGCGGCCTTATCCGCCCAGCAGTCCATCCCCTATGTGGCGATGCACCCGGACGGGGTGTGCCAGCTCCCCGGAGGGCTCTACACAAAGACCGTGGAATATGAGGACATCAATTATTCCGTGGCATCCACCGAGGATCAGTCCGCGATATTCAGCGGATGGAGCTCGTTCCTCAACTACTTCGACAGCGCGCTCCCCGTCCAGCTCTCCTTTATCAACCGCCGCTCCCACTCCACCAGCCGCTACCATGTGAACATCCCCGCCCAGGCGGACGATTTTGACAGCATCCGGGGCGAGTTCGTGGGGATGCTCAAACGGCAGATTGCCCGGAGCAACAACGGCATTGAACGCTCCAAATATATCACCTTTGGCGTGCCCGCCGAGGGGATTGCCGCCGCCCGGCCCCGGCTTGACCGGGTAGAGGCGGACGTGATGGGGAACCTCCACCGGCTGGGCGTTCCCTCGTCCCCGCTGGACGGGCGGGAGCGGCTGGCCCTCCTGCATGGGCAGATGCACCCCGGACGGCGGGAGCCGTTCCGCTTTTCATGGGGCGATATTTCCAGAACGGGCATGGGGACAAAGGACTTTATCACCCCAAACGGCGGCTTTGACTTCCGGGGCTCCCGGTTCTTCCGTGTGGGCGGCTTTTGGGGCGCGGCATCCTATCTTCAGATTTTGGCGTCCGAGCTCTCTGACCGCCTTTTGCGGGAAATTCTGGAGCTTGACGCGGAGCTCACCGTCACCATGCACATCCAGACCGTTGACCAGCTCAAGGCGATAAAGACCATCAAGGGGAAAATCTCAGACATTGACAAGATGAAAGTGGAGGAGCAGAAAAAGGCCGTCCGCGCCGGGTACGACATGGATATTCTTCCCCCCGACCTTATCACGTTCAGCAAGGACGCGGCGGAGCTTTTAGGGGATTTGCAGTCCCGGAATGAGCGGATGTTCCTCTTGACGTTCACCGTCATCAACCTTGCCCCCACCCGCCAGCGGCTGGAAAATGACGTGTTCACCGTTTCCGGCATCGCGCAGAAATACAACTGCGCCTTAAAGCGGCTGGACTGGCAGCAGGAACAGGGCTTTATGTCCTCGCTGGCCCTCGGCTATAACGAGGTGCAGATACAGCGGGGCATGACCACCAGCTCCACCGCGATTTTCATTCCCTTTATGACCCGGGAGCTCCGTATGGGCGGGCAGGCCCTCTACTACGGCATGAACGCGCTTTCCCACAATGTCATCATGGCTGACCGGAAAAAGCTGAAATCCGCCAATGGGATGTATCTCGGCTCCACGGGCTCCGGCAAGAGCTTTGCCGCCAAGCGGGAATTGATAAACGTCTTTCTTGCCACAAGTGACCGCATCGTTATCGTTGACCCAATGGGGGAATATTCCCCGCTGGTGCGGCGGCTGGGCGGGCAGGTCATTGAGATTGCCCCGGACAGCCCCCACCATATCAACCCGATGGATATTGAAATCGGTTTGAATGACGAGGACAGCCCCCTTTCCATGAAAGCGGATTTTCTGCTTTCCCTCTGTGAGCTGGTGGTAGGCGGCAAGGACGGCCTGCAACCTATTGAAAAGACTATGACGAGTACCATTTTGATTTGGACGCTATCGAACATGACCCCTATGTGCTGATTTCCTTATTGAGCGCATGGCATGAGGGCGAGTGGACGCTGGCGGATGTCCAGCCTACGTTGCGGATGCTCTTTGACCGCCAGTACACGCTGACAGAGAACGTGGTAAAGGAGCGGCGGTACTACATCGAAACGGATACATGGACGGACGAGGACGGCAATACCCACACCGACAGCTACCGGGTGTATTACGATTACTACATCTGTACTCCGCCTTGTGGGGCCCTCTGTCTGATTTGCTGAAACAGCTTTCCGCGCTGGTGGAGCTGTGATTTGCTGGGGAGCGGTGCTGTGCCGCTCCCCGGCTTTTTGTACTTCGGGACATTTTGTCCCAAAGTCCCAACGAGAGGAGGTGCTACCACGGCCACGACCTACATCCGGCCCTACAAGCAGGCGGCGGGACTGAGCGCCGTCCAGACGATGGAGGAGCGGTTTGCCTACGGGCTCAACCTCCAAAAGCTGGGGGCCGTGTCCTCCCACCTTTGCGACCCGGCCACAGCCGCCGCCGAGTTTCTGCTGGTGAAAAGCGAATACCAGGCGGCCACCGCCCGGCCCGTGGAGCGCGGGGCTCTGTTCTTCCAGATACGGCAGGCGTTCCCGCCCGGCGAGGTGACAGCGGAGGAGGCAAATAAGCTGGGCTTTGAAACGGCGATGCGCTGGACGAAAGGCAAGTACCAGTTTTTCGTCTGCACCCATACCGACAAGGGCCACATTCACAACCACATCTATTTCAATTCCACGGCCTTTGACTGCTCCCGGAAATTCCATAATTTCCTCGGCTCCAGCTTTGCCCTCCGGCGGCTGTCTGACCGGGTATGTCTGGAGCATGATTTGTCCGTGATACAAAATCCCAAACAGCACAGCAAGGGCCGTTTCCTCCACTATGGCCAGTGGGTAGGGGAAAAACCGCCCTCCGCGCAGCAGCGGGTGCGGCTGGCAATCATCGCGGCTCTTGAAAAAAAGCCCGCCGACTTTGCCGCGTTCCTGCGGCTAATGGAGGAGTCCGGCTTTGCCGTCAAGCACGGGCGGGGCGGCGTGGTGTCGTTCCTCGCTCCGGGGCAGGACAAGTACACCCGGCTCCGGGCATCCACCCTGGGCGCGGGCTTTGACCCCGAGGACATCCGGGCTGTTATCGCCGGGGAGCGGCCCCTCCCGGAGCTCCCCAAAGACGCGCCGCCCCCGATCCGGCAGGTGGGGCTTATCATTGACATTCAAAAGCGCATGGCCGAGGGCAAGGGCCCGGCTTATGAACGCTGGGCGAAAGTCTACAATCTGAAACAGATGGCCGCCGCCCTCCAGTTCTTGCAGGAGAACAATCTGACCGACTATGACGCGCTGGCGGCAAAGACCACGGCGGCGGTTGACCGGGCCCACGCGCTGGCCGGGGAGCTCCAGACCACCGAGGCCGCCCTCTCCAAAGTCTCCGGGCTGATGGGGGCCGTGGTGGACTATGCCAAGGCCCGGCCCGTATTTGACGGCTACAAGGCGGCCCGGTACTCGAAAAAGTATCTGGCCGAGCACGAGGCGGAGCTTGCCACCTACCGGGCGGCCCGGGCCGCTATGAATGAATTGTTAGGCGGTGAAAAGCTCCCCAAAATGGACGCGCTGAAAAAACAGCGGCGGGAGCTGGCGGATAAGAAAAAGGCCCTCTATGCCGAGTATCGGCAGGCCCAGCGGGATATGCGGGAGGCCGTAGCGGTCAAGGCCAACATCGACCATCTGCTCGGCCTTACGGACGGGCGCACCGATAAGGAACAGACGCGATAGCGGCGGTGACGCAGCCAATCTCTTTGGGACATTTTGTCCCAAAGAGCCGGGTTTGGGGAGGCTCCCCAACAAGCATTTTTGCGGGCCTGCGGCCCAGCAAAAATTTCGGGTGTGGCCACACCCGAATTGCTTGCCGTTTGTGCGCTCCCCTATACATGGCGCGAAAAAAAACGGAGGTCGCGCTTTTCCTTACGCTCCCTCCGTCTCTCTGGCTTTTCTGATACCCTCTGCGGCTCCCTCTATGATGATAAGCTCCTTTTCGTCCATTCCGTTCAGCATCCGGTCAATATGTTTCCGGCGCTCACTCTCGCCGCCCAGCTTGTCCGGGTAGAAAAATTCATCTACGGAAATATCAAAAAGGGTGACGAGCTTGTAAAAGGCATTGAGGCTGGTGTGCTGGCCCCGATTTTCAATATACATGATGGAGCGCGGGGTGAGGTCTACAAGCTGGGCCAAGTGCTCCTGCGTCCAGCCTTTAGCTTTTCGTCTGCGCTTGATTTCTTGGCCCAGGGCATGACAGTCCAGGCGCTTTTCGTATTGGTACATTTTCACATCACCCCTATATTATTTTACATTTCGGGGCGGAATATGAGAACGAAATAAAATTTTATATTTTAGTAGTATTTGTTTTCACTTTTTCTGCGTGAAATTTTTACATTTCATAGAGTGATTTGCTATTGACCTATTAGGTAAAAAGAGGTATAATGATGTTGACCTAATAGGTTAATCTTTTGCAAACGGAGGAACACACAATGTCTATTAAACTATTGGAGTTAGATCCACAAAGGCGGGATGCTATTCTAAATTCGGCATTAAAAGAATTTTCTATGCAAGGGTATGATAATGCATCGACCAATATCATCGCTAAAAATGCCGGGATTTCTAAGGCCCTAATGTTTCACTATGTAAGTAACAAACAAGAACTATTTCTTGTCGTATATGATTACTTTTCCGAACTTATCAGAAAAGAGTATTTTGAATTGATGAATTACGAAGAACGCGACATTTTCACTAGACTGCGTCAATCGTACTTTTTGCAGATTAAAATGTCTGAAAAATATCCTTGGATTTTGGACTTTAATAAGCTATCACGCCCCACAAATTCCGCTGAGGTAAACGAAGAACTTGAAAGTCGAGCACATAAAGAAAAATCGAGTTGCTACCCAAAATTGTTCGATAACATAGATGAAACCAAGTTTAGAAAAGGGTTGAACATAGAAAAATGCAAGCAGCTTATCTTTTGGTCTAATGTTGGATTTGCTGACCAGCTATTAGAAAAAATTCGAGAGCAGAAAAGCGCTGTTTTGGATAGTGCTACCATTATTTCTGAACTTGATGATTATTTTGTTGAACTACGGAAAGTTTTTTATGAAATCAGCGATAAATAAGGCTAGGGAATATCCCATAAAGTTAAAAAGAAAACAGCACATCAGTGTTGCAGTGATAATTTGGATTGTCTTTTTTTCGATTGTATTTGACGTAGGCGAAAAGCATTATAATGGAGGAGATGAAATGGAAACAGCACAGGAACCAATCGTTGTAGCATTTCCTTTAAGGGGTGAATGGCTTGCACCAAACACTCCTGGCACAAAAATTCCCAGTCACGGCACAAACCAATTAGGAACAAGATATGCTTTTGACTTTGTGCAAGTAGATTGGAATAGAACAGGTTGGCCAGCATATCGCACAAGTTTTTTGCGATACCTTTTTTCGGGTATTCCATTAAATCAATATTATTGTTGGGGACAAGAGGTATATTCACCTTGCGATGGAGTTGTTGTCCAAGCTCAAGATGGATATGCGGAAAATTCTAAAACAAATTTATTTTCAGATACGGTTAATGCGTACAAAAACGCACATTATTTTAATCCCGAAAGAGATGATATACAATCTGTTGCCGGAAACTACATTATCATAGACTGTGGCAACAATGTATATGCCGCTCTCGTTCATCTTCAAACAGGTTCTATTCAAGTTTCTGTTGGTCAAAGTGTAAAGACGGGGGATGTAATAGGTCGGGTCGGTCATTCAGGTAACTCGTATGCACCGCATTTGCATTTTCAGCTTATAGACAGTAGCGACATAACGATTGCTAATGGATTACCTTGTGCCTTTGAGGAATATGAAGTTTATCAAAACAACGAGTGGAATGTCATACAAAACGGTATTCCTACAAGCACAGATAGGATACGCTTTGAAAAAACAGACTGAGAAATAGGAAATTAGGACTGCATAGCATAAAACATCCGCCCAACGGGAAATAAAAAAAACCGTTGTTGCGGCGGCTGATTATCTGCGCGCCAAAACAAAATACAGTAGCCTAACGGCGGTTTTGAAATAACAAATTTCAAGCCGCCGTTTTCTTTTGAAAAAATAGAATACGGAGGGTGTATTAAGGTCGCCCATTTTTAAGGACACGGCGGTATCCGGGAGGTATCGTTATGTCCTTTTTGATTTCTGCTACGCGTAACTTGTCAAAAAAAGTATAGCCCCACCACCGGGTTACTCCGGCCAACAACACGAAATTTGCAAGTACATAAAGAACTGCGTCATTTCATGCGCCCGCACAGTACAACGCTGTGCGGGCGTTGTCGTTTCTTGTCGGCTCCACTTTGGGACAAACAGTCCCAAGGTGCGGGGCGGCTCCCCCGGGTGCCGCTCCCCGCCGCCCTCCATATCGTTTCCCGGCAACCCAACCACAAAAAACGATATGGAGGTACATATAATGACTATCATCAACTTGCGCGACTTTTACTACTGGTACACCCAGGACGAATATATTGAGGTTACTGACGATGTGGCCGAGGCGCTCCAGGCCAGCGTCCGCTACGAGGCGGCCTATACCGAGCGTGTCCGCTACAACAAGGCATACTATTCCTTGGATGCGGATGACGGCATCGAGTATTCCGCCTGCCTGCACGAGCTCACCCCGGACGAGGTTCTGGAGCTCAAGGAGCGGTTTATCCGTTTGTGGAACGCGCTGAACAGCCTGCCGGAAACCCAAGGCCGCCGGGTGGACGCTCACTTTATCCTCGGCATGACCTACCGGGAGATTGCCCAGGCCGAGGGCGTGGATAAGAGCGCGGTGCGTCGCTCTGTCCTGAGCGGCATCGCGCAGATGAAAAAATATCTGCAAAAAAATTTCTGATTGCCGTCTCCATTTGCTCCACTTTTCTGGTGGTATATGAGAGGAAGTTTTTTCTTCTCCACAACTGAATAGCGGGCGGCCCCGAGTGAACACGGGGAGCCGGGCGGCGGGTGCGCGGTGACTTCTCCCACGGGAGGACGAGCGACCAACACCACCGCCGCGTGTGGGGAATTTGCCAGCCCCACGGCCACGATCCGCGAGGGACAAGCTGGCCGCTTGCCGCTTGAGGCCGCCGCACAAAACAAGGAAATGCCGGGCCGCTACCTGCTGTCTTTTGACGGGCCAAACATACGGGCCCGGCGTTTCCATTTCAAACAAGTTCGAGACAAATTGTCCCAAGGTGAGGACAGGCCAAAGGGCAGCACTTTCGCGGTGCTGTCCTTTCGCGTTTCCCCACCAACCCAAAACGCAAAGGAGGTTTTACCGTGAAACTGACCGCACAAGAGCTGGAACAAATGAAAAGCGTGGACATCGGCGCGGTGAGCGCGGATGCGCTGGCTGACGTGAGCGGTATGGCCTTTGACCGCACCCTCCCCCGGGAGGAGCGGCTGGCCCGGTTTGTGAGACGGGCCGTCAATCCGTACTGCTTTAGCGTGGGCGGCGTGGGCGTGAAAATTGAGTTTGCCGAGGGCGGCCCCTCCCTCCAGGATACGCTGACCGCCTTTCTTATCCGGCAAAAGAGCGGGCTGTAACTGCTGTTGCGGCCTGCTCCCACTTCGAGACAAAATGTCCCGAGGCATCGGCATCCTTGTCGATACCCCGGAACAGAGTTATAATATAAGTGTAATGTGATAGGGAAGGAGGAACAATGGCACGAGCTAAAAACAGAGGGTATCAGCAGACTTTAACCCCTACCTATACAATCCGGCGCTGGCGTTTAGGCGCATACATCCGCCTTTCCAAAGAGGATTTGAAAAAGGGCAAGGACGACAGCAACAGCGTGAAGAACCAGCGCGACCTGCTGGGGGATTTCTACCGGCGGCACATGAACGAATTTGAAAGCGCGGTTGAATATGTGGACGATGGGCACACCGGGACGGATGCCAACCGCGAAAACTTCCAGCGGCTCTTGGCCGATGTGATGAGCGGGAAAATCAACTGCGTGATTGTGAAAGACCTTTCCCGGTTCGCCCGGAATTACAGTGACGCGGGGAGTCTGATTGATAACTTGTTTGTGCAGATGGGCGTCCGCTTTATCTCCCTTGCGGAGAACGTGGACAGCTACCTAAACCCCGACAGCGTTTCAAACATTATCGTTCCGATAACTAACGTGATGAACGATAACTATTGCTACCAGACCTCAAAGAAAATCCGGCAGGTTTTTGATTACAAGCGGCGCAACGGCCAGTACATCGGCTCTTTCGCTCCCTATGGCTACATCAAAGACCCAAAGGACAAGCACCAGCTTATTGTGGATGCGGATGCGGCTGAAATCGTCAAGCGCGTTTATTCCATGCTCCTGCAAGGCTCGTCTAAAAGGGCCATCGCGCTGTATCTGAACGAACACGGCACACCCAGCCCCACGGCCTACCGCCGGAAAAAGGGCCTGCCCGTTTCCTCGGCTGTGGCGGACGACCCCATGTGGGGAGCCCGCATGATACATGAAATCCTCACTAACCCCATCTATACCGGGGATTTGGTACAGGGCCGCCGCCGGGTGAAAAGCTACAAGGTACACCAGATTGAGGCTGTGCCGGAGGAAGAATGGGTGCGCGTCCCCGATACTCACGAGGCCATCATCACCCACGAAACCTTTGACAAGGTGCAGGCCCTGCTGGTACGCGATACCCGGACATCCCCCAAAGGGCGGGAGGTTCACTTGTTCAGCGGTTTTCTGAAATGTGCGGACTGCGGGAAATCCATCACCCGCAGCCAGAGCGGGAAAAATATCTATTACGCCTGCTCCACTTACAAGAACCGCTCCCGGACGGCCTGCTCCATGCACTCTATCAAGCACAACCGTCTGGAGGCCGCCGTTCTGTTCGCTATCCAGTATCAAGTGAACACCGCCGTTTCCTACTCGGAATTGATAGCCCGTATCAACTCGGCCCCGCTGAAAAAAAGTCAATCCCACCGCCTTAACGACCAGATAGCCGCAAAGGAAAAGGAATTGACCCGGATAACCCGCTACAAGCAGTCACTGTATCAAGATTGGAAAGACGGGGAGATCACCCAGCAGGAATACCGGGATATGAAAGCCGATTATGAACGGCAGGCCGCCGAGCTTGCGGATGTGCTGGCCCGGCTGAACGCGGAACGTGCGGAGCTGGCAAACGGCGTTGACAAGGAACACCCCGCGCTGGTAGCCTTTGCAAAGTATCAAAGCATCGAAACGCTGACCCGTGAAATCCTCACGGACTTGGTAGACCATATCAAGGTTTACGAAAACGGCAATATCAGCGTTCATTTCAAGTTCGCGGACGAGTTCCGCAAGATTGCCGAGTACATTGAAATCAACACCACCGATACCGCCGAGGCGGGCTGACCCCCGCCAAAAGCAAAAAACCTTTTGACAGTGTGTTTTCCTAATAGGAGTTAATCATAGGTATGTTACCATACTGCAGGTGCTTTGTCAAATTGATTTATATGTGTTCAAATTTTGCGCTGCAAAACAAAGAAAAGAGTTTCTTCCGGTTCAACCCGCAATAAGCGCGTTTTAACTGAACTCATTATGCTTTGTCAAACATTCTTCTTTCCTGCCTTTGCAGCCACAGGCACAAGGATTAACGCGGGCAACAGCAAGAACGCCGTGCAGACCAGTCCCCACGAAACAGAAATCTGTTTGGCTATCAGCCCCACAATAGGGCCACCGATAATCTGTCCAAAGGAATCCAACTGCCCATTCGTTGAAAAGACTGTGGCGCGCATTCTCTCTTCCACATGATCGTTCATCCAAGCGGCCAGCACGGGCTCTTTGATGGTACGCATCAACCCGGCCAGAAGGAACACAATCAACATGAGCCAGAAACTCCGGCTTGTGGCAAACAGAACCAAGCACAGGATATACCCAGCGCTGGCAAACATCACAAGACTAGTGCGGCGGATGGTTCCTTTTTTCTCCATGCGGTTGATCAGCAGTTGTGAGGCCAGGATTCCAAGGCCACTTCCCGCTAAGCTGATGACACCAAACCAGGTCACGCTGTTCAACGGGCCGACATCCGGCATGACGGTACCCTCCAAAAAGTGGGCAGTAGAAAGCCGGTCAAAGCCTTCGCTGGCAAGACCGCCGCACAGGGTGATAGCCAGCAGCGCCAGCAGGACAGGCGCTCCCTTAACGAAACTCAGGTTCAGTTTGAACAGGTTTGCGAAGTCCCTGAGCAGGCCTTGCCGCCCGTCCGGGGCGGGTGAAAAGTTCGTTTCCGGCATGATACGGAGTAGCACTAGCCCGAACAGCAGGCACGATATGCCCGCCAGGACGATGGGCAGCTGTAGGTTAAGGTTGCCCAGCAAAGTGCCCATTACGACACCGGCAATACCGCCGAACTGCCCCAGCTGGCTACCGCGCATGAACACCTTATCCATGGGCTTACCAGTTTCTTCCGAAGCAATCCACGCTTCTAAAGCCCCGGTGATAAAGGTGTCGCCGCAACCCCAAACCACCTGGGCTAGTAGCACCGTACCGAACCACGGCAGCGCACCCTCCGTCAAGAAACCGATGCTGTACAGGAACACCCCAATCAGCACGGAGCGCCGCCTGCTGTACAAATCTGCCACCACGCCGGTGGGAATCTCGAACAGAAAACAGGCCGTTTCCAGAACCGTCCCCACCAGCACTAGGTGGAAGGCGTTCAGTTTCACCACCTCTAGGTGGTAAACGATAGAAAGCACCGTCGCCATGGAAAAGAACAGGGAAAAACAAAAACGGAACAGTAAGTACACAGAATAGGACTTGAATTTTTGGGTAGACATGAATTTAATTCTCCTTTACGAATCAGTGGGTAGTTTTGTTTCCTCTGTGAAACAAGCCGTTCTCAGGCTCCCAACTGTCGCGCAGGACGGGCAAACTCAGCCCATTTCCACCATTGTTTTTAGAAAAGGCGAGCGCCCCGGACGCCGTTGAAAGACTTGTTTTGAATTGTGCAGACTGACATATGAATACCTCCTAGATGTTTTTGCGGAATAGTCCCTAACACTACTCCATCGCTATTATAGTATGACTCATTTTTGCTGTCAATCTTTTTGCGAAATATTTTGTTTTACATCAGGCAATATCCGAACCTTGTGAGGGCCGTGCCAGGCGATTTGGGGCAGCGGTCGAGAAGTACCACCCGCAGGCGAAGAACGCCGTGTGAAGGCATTTGTGACGATTTGTGAGGGCAGCTCTTGAGAGCGGGATATGCAGTGAAAGCGAAAGAATATCCAGCTTTCTGAGCAGAAAAAACGGTCAAAAAGACAAGCAGGGGAAACCAAAACGACATCATCCGGCAGAGCCGACTGCATTTCTGGCACTCAAATCTGCGCTGCATAAACAAAGAAAAGCCTTTTAGACAATTCCAATCTGAGTATTGCCATTTCAGCACGAAAGTGTTAAAATAAATATAGCGAAAGCTAAAATCACACAGTTTCGGTGAGGTTACACTTGTGTGGCCTCTGACTTTCATGGCGCGCATCGGACACAAAATCAGCCCGGGATGCGGGAGATCATGAACGGTATTTGGCGCTCAGCGCTGTGTGGCCTTTCCTAAACGGAAAGGAGTCCGATGGTCATCATGTACGAAGGTGAGTCGGTCTCAGTGCCAAAAGAGGTCGCAGAATTCCTGGAGCAGGACAGAAAGCGGGAGCAGGCAGAGGCCAAGCGGGACAAAAGGCATCTTAGTAAAGGTGATCTCGAAACGGTGCTGTCCCCGAAAAACTATTGCTTGTACTCGTTGGATGACCTTACAACCAGGAACCTCCGGCTTGAAAATCTGCGAAAAGCTGTGGCGAGTCTGGATAAGGCCAAGCAGGAATTAATCCAGCTACGCTATGGCGAGGGGTTGTCCTTGGAGAAAATCGGAGCAATTCGGGGTTTACCCAAGATGGCAGTCTCAAAGCAACTGAAGAAGGTTCACAAAGAACTGAGGAGTTCCGTCTGGTGACGGGCTCCTTATTCTTTTTGCTTTCAAAAAATTTTTCTAAATTTTGGTTTACAAATTGTCCGCGAGTGTCCTTTATTATGTGGGACTAAATAAAAATCGATGAGAGGAGAATGCGAATGAAACAATCAGAATTCAAAAGCTATGACGAACTGCCGCTGTTTTTGAACGCCAAGACCGTGGCACAGGTGCTGGGGATTTCAGCGGCAGGAACATACGAGTTACTGCACCGCAAGGATTTCCCGGTGGTGAAAATTGGTTCACGCTTGGTGGTCCCCAAGGAACAGTTTCTCGCCTGGATAGAGAAACAGGTAGGAGGTGATGCAAAATAATTTGCTTTGGTAAGGAGCAGAAATCAGGAGCCAGGAATTTCTTTCCTCTGCCTAATGCCATTTTCAGTTTGGGATTGTCTACTGGGGAGCTGGCTGTCTACGCTTACTTGATGTACTGTGAGGACAGGAAGTCACATCAGTGCTGGCCCAGTTACAAGACGATAGGCGAGGCAGTTGGCATGAGCCGGAACACGGTGCAGAAATATGTGCGGGAGTTAGAGTACAAGGCGCTGATTATCACAGAGCCTACCAAGTATGAATCAGCGGGCGGGCAGGTTCGAAATGGCAACTTGATTTATACCATTCTTCCTATTCAGCCGGCGGTTGATGCCTACAATGAAAGGCAAGCAGCAAAGACTTGGAGAAGGTGAAACTGGTGCGAAAAACACCAAATCCGTGTTAAGTCCTGTGTGCCCCGTGTCGGGCGGTTTAGCCCGAGGTCGGGAAAGTAGCGGAAGAAGAGTCCAGAACAACCTGTGAGGGCATTTGTGGCGATTTGTGCGGAGGTATGGAGCAGGAGCGCAAACCCCGGTTTTAGCAGATAGATTTCCAGGATGAAAGGGCAAAGGGCGCAGAAAACCTGCCCTTGGGCAGGGCAAGCATAGCGTCCGGCTATACGCCGGACGCAGGAGCCGGGGTCTCGCCTGTCGGCTCGGTCGGTTCGCACATGAGCGCCACTGGCGCTCGCTCACCCCGGCTCTCCCCCCGACCTCCTAAAGGGGGAGTTTTAAGGGCAAGGGCACATAAAAAGGAGCGTGATTTTATACTGAAAAGGAAAAACACTATTATTACTGCCAGGCTCACGCCGAGCGAAAAAGCAGCTATCCAGAAACGGGCTAAGAGGGCCAAGATGACAATGACGGACTACATTGTCCAGTGTGCATTGGGTAAAGAAATCGTCCGAGTGGATGGCTTGGACGAGATTCTCTCTGAGCTGAAAGCGCAGGGGCGCAACCTCAATCAACTGGCTACGCTGGCGAATATGGGGAGAATTGATGTAGTACAGAGTGAAGAATTGATAACAGCTTACACTGATATCTGTTCTCAGATAGAGATAATTGCCGGGGAGGTGGGATGATATGGCTACCTTCATTGCAATCAGAAATCGAAAGCAGACAGCAGGTGTGATGCAGGGTGTTCTGAAATATGTGGCACAGGATCACAAAACCAAGTGGGGAGATTTGAAATTTGTGACAGGTCATAACTGCGTTCCTCAGTGTGCTTTCACTGAGATGATGACCACGAAGAAACGATTTCGCAAGACTGACGGCAGACAGTTTTATCATTTCGTGCAGTCGTTCCCAGAGGAAGATGACCTCACTCCGCAGGAAGTGAACGCTATCGGTCTGGAATTTGCGGCAAGGGAGTTCCCGGATTTTGAAGTGATGGTGGCAACACATCTGGACACGGGCCACCTGCATAATCACCTTGTGGTCAACTCTGTAAACTGCGCAGATGGTAAAAAACTGCATCAAAACGCCGCTGACTTACAGGCACACCGTAACGTAAATGACGAGATTTGTTTGAAACATGGGCTGTCAGTTTTAGAAAGAGCAAAACGGCATGATAAGAAAAAGCGCATGAACTCCGGAGAGTATCAGGCTGGCTTGCGCGGCGAAAGCTGGAAACTGGATTTGATTCACGCGATAAACGAAGCGCTGGAATATGCCTTTTACCGGGAAACCTTCATCATGAACATGGAGCAGGAGGGCTATGAAGTAATCTGGTCAGACAAACGAAAGCACATTACTTTCATCACGCCAGAGGGTTGGCGCTGTCGTGATAGCAGCCTTCATGATGAAACTTTCCTCAAAGAAAACCTGGAAATGCTGTTCCGTTTCCGGCAGGTATTTGGATTCACACCGGGAACCGAGGAGCCGGAGGAAGGCTGGATGGGCGAGTTGGCGTACAATGCCGTAGAGTTTGGGCGGTACTTGGAACAGGCATTGGACACACTAGAGCTGCCGCCCATCCCCACCTGGTCGGAGAGCAAACAACGCAGCCGGGAGGCACTCAAAAAGTTGGCTCATGGTCAGCGCTTCGGTGATGAGGATTATGACTACGATTATAGTTTTTCAATGTAATAGGGCGTTCAAAATTTGCGACGCAGAACAAAGAATACGGAAGAAAAATTCTCTGGACATTGCCGGAACATTATGGTATTGTGTTGTGTCAAGAAAGGAGGGCTGACAGATGGCTCAGAAGAAGTTGTTGACTAACGGAAAAGCTTTTAAGCGTACAGACGACCGCTGGGGTGGCACAGTTTGGTATATGGACGAGAAAGGGGAGCGTAAGCGAAAAAGTTTCTCAGGCACCACCAAGGCAGCGGTTACCAAGAAAATGACCGACTACGTTGCGGCTTTTAACGATGCTTTGCAGGAGTCAGATGAGTCCTGCAAGACTTTGAAAGAGAGCATGACCCACTGGCTCCAAGTATTCAAGTTTCCCTCGGTGGAGCGCACAACCTACGACCGCTGTGAATGTACCGTGGAGCACCAGATTTTTCCTCTGCTTGGAGAGAAAGTAGTTGGGGACATCACCGCCGCAGACCTCAAGGAACTGCTAAACTACTGGATGGGTGAGGGGTACGCTTACACCACAGTGAAGAAAGTTTGTATTGTCCTCAACGAGTATTTTCGCTACCTGACTCAGCAGGAAATCCTAGCGAAGAATCCTATGAACAGCGTACCCATGATAAAGAAGTCAAATTTTATGGCCGCGCAGAACAAAGAAGACTTGCCTACACAGGAAACGGTTACAGTGTTTACGCCAGCAGAAATCAAGAAATTCAAAGCCGAGGCGTTCAGTATTTACTCCAACGGCAAGCCCAAGTACCAACAGCCAGCGGCATACATCCTCATGCTGAACACCGGCCTGCGCACAGGGGAACTGCTGGGATTGCTCAACAGCGACATCAATTTAGAGGGCAAATATTTGGAGGTGCGCCAAGGGGTAAAGGAAGTCTGCAAGCGAGATGGCGTGAATTTTGAGCCAGGCAGAGAGGTCAAGGTCGGCAAGACCAAAACAGCCACCAGTAAGCGTCGTGTACCGCTGAATAAGGCCGCAGAGCAGGCGGTAAGGGGGGTTACGCCAGGAGCGCGATTTCGGCCCCACCGCGCCCCTTGTGAGCGATGAGAAGGGCGACTACACTCGCCCGGTCAACTTCCGCAAGCGGTACTACCGGATTCTCAAAGCCGCAGGAATAGAACAGAAGGGCCTACATTCACTCAGGCACACTTTCGCAACTGCCGAGCTACAAAACGGTGTAGACATAAAAACCGTCAGCAGTATGCTGGGCCACTACTCCGCTGGATTCACCCTGGACACCTACACCCACGTTACGACCGCCGCAGAGAAAGAGGCTGCCAAGACGATGGGCAGCTTACTCTCCGGCAGTATTTAGAAGTCCCCGGTCGTTTCCCCGTGATGGGTAGGAGAAACCGCAAGCGGTTTCTCCCGGAGTTTTGCGATTCTGCTGTCGCAGAACCACAAAACGTCCGAGCGGGTTCTGGTATGGGTCATGAAATGGGTCACAAAGGGAAAACCAAAATGAAATCCCCGGAACTCCCAGAAGTTTCGGGGGAAATTGGTTGCGGGGATAGGACTTGAACCTGCGACCTTCGGGTTATGAGCTGTGGTGAACCGATCTTTCCAGCCATTTCTAGGCGTTTCTGCCCCTTTTTGCTCGATTTTCTGGCCAAAACCCGAAGGTCTGACCCTGTCCAGTCCACTGAGTTTTTCTGGTTCTGGGTCAGCTTATGGGTCAAACGGCATTCCCGGTTTCCTGGACAGTATGGAGAAAACCGCTGTCAGAATCCGCAGCGGTCAAAAGGACAGGCTCGATATCCGCGCTGACTTTTCGGGAAAGCCTCCACAAAAAGGCAACACTGTCCAAATAATTGCCAGGAACATCGTCAACAATAACGGCAATATCAATATCGCTATTTTCTTTGGAAGTCCCTTTTGCCTGAGAGCCGTAAAGGACAACAGACTGAACCTTGAGTTCTTCACGAACCCCGTCAGCATATTTTTTTGCCAGCTTTAACACTTTGTTTTTATCCATGACAATAATTCCTCCGTTTTACGGATCAAATTTGCTGTTTGCAGGTCATAATCCGCGCAGTCCAGCCAATATGCTGTTTTTGCAAATTCATTCATTGAAAAGCCTCACAAAATCCAGTTTACTGCTCATAGTATACCATAAGATATACGAAAAAGGAAGGTTTTTTTGAAGTCAAAATTTGCGCTGCATAAACAAAGAAGGCGCATATTCATTTTGCCACGCAACTATCCAAAAACCTCCGAACCCCCAATGTCACCTGTTCATATTCCTCTCTGAGCTTTTGCTTATACTCACCCGATGCCGGTTCCAGGTGGTAGTAAATCCGCGATCGCTCCCGGGCGGCCTCAGCGTCGGAGTAGTATATGGACACGTAACGTGGGTGGTATGGGCGACGCCAGTGCTATTGCAGATGGACGGTTTGCATATCCGTTTCCCGGCCATACCTGGGACACTTGCCCAGGTCACAACGGTATCGACATTTCATTTGCTAATTGCTACGGCCGGCCTATGCGGTGGCGGCTGGAACTGTCCCCTATACGCAGGATGGATACCTGCTAATGGTGTGGGCGGGATGTGATCTTTTGGCAACAGTGTGTTTGTGGAGCATGGGGATGGGTGGATCTCCGCTTATGCGCATTTGTCCGCGCTAGCGGTAGCTCCGGACGAAACAGTCACGCAGGGACAGATTGTGGGGTACATCGGCAGCACCGGCAACTTTACCGGGCCGCATTTGCACTTGGATCTGTGTCATAATGGGGACTTTGGAATCGGGGGACAGCTTCAGATACTTTTTCCACTTGACATTGACCTTGGGACATGGTTTATACTATAAGAAACTTAAGGCAACACCGCACAAAGACCGGCCTACGGCCTTTGAATACGATTTGCTTGCACTTTTTTCGTCGTAGCGCACAGTTTTCGCTTGCCAGAATCGCAAGATCATAAATGGTCTGATTGGCTGCACTGCACATCTGACGAAATAATCTGAGGAGTTAATCGAAGATTAACTCTTGCGCGACTTCTCATGCACAATCTCTGTGCAGTATTGCCTTAATTTAGGAGCGGAAAATGAAGAAAATACGTTTTGAGAAGAAAAAGTATACATATTTGGATTCCCTGAGATTTTCTATAATCAGTTCACCTGTGTGTACGATATTGTATTTAATTCTGTCTTTTTCTGTTGCAATTCTGCCAATCTACCAGGTTATTATTCATGCAAGATTTATTGATAATGCGCTGGGACTTATAGACGGCTCCGCAACAAAAAGAGCGGTATATATTTCACTGGCGATTGTTATCGGGGTTATAGCATATCAATGGCTTGTTGAGCCCATAAAGGCATATCTTGCCAACAAAATCGAGATGGATATGAGGGTCAGTCTTAAGGGCGCATATGTTGAAAAATGTTCAAAGATTGCGTTTAAGTATGTTGAAAATACGGACAGTATGGATTTAATGAACCGTGTTGCCGACACAATGGAGCATAAGTTTATAGACGGCTTTACAAATGTAGTCAATCTGATATCACTGTTTATGACAATTGCGGGACTGCTTATTGTCCTTATTACACAGATTGCCTGGGTTGCACTGATTATTATAGCTGTTGCCATACCGCTTCTCTATCTTTCGTTCATAAGCGGAAAGGCAACCTATGAGGCCAATAAAGAGATTACCAAATATCAGAGAAAATACAAATATCTCACTACCGTAATGACAGGAAGAGAAAATGTTGATGAGAGAACGGTATTCGGATATAACGAAAAGCTTAATGACAAGTGGTTTGAGCAGTATGAGATTTCCAGAAAAATGGAAACAAGGACACGTGCCAAATGGTTTGTAAAGCTTAAATCCGGAAGTATGATAACAGCATTTCTGTGTACCTTTATTGCGGCAATGCTTATCAACCCGGTTGCAACGGGAGTTATTACAATCGGTATGTTCTTTTCACTGATAAATGCAACCTTTGAGCTTGTACACACCATGTCATGGTCACTCACAAGATTAATTGAGGCTGTATCCACACATATCGAATACCTTAAGGAGATTACAAAGTTTGCAGCATTTGAACAGTATGATAATGCGGATGCTGTACCTGAAGGCGGTATAGAATTTAAGTCTTTGGAATTCAGGAATGTAACCTTCAAATATCCCAGTACGGAAACCTATATTCTTAAGGATATGAATATGAAGATAGAAGCCGGCAGGCATTATGCTTTCGTTGGAGCAAACGGAGCGGGAAAGAGTACCATTGCCAAACTTCTGACAGGCCTTTATCAGGATTATGAGGGCAGGATACTTATGAACGGAAGGGATCTTAGAGAATATTCGGCAGCTCAGCTTAAAGCCTTTTATTCCGTTGTCTATCAGGACTTTGCAAGGTATTCCATTTCAATCTGGGATAATATCGCCATAGGATGCGTTGGCAAAGCGGATGATGAAGCAATCAACCATGCCATAGCTGCCCTTAAACTGGACTCGGTTATGGAAGGCCTTGAGGATGGTAAGGATACATTGCTGGGTAAGCTGGCACAAGAAGGCAAGGATCTTTCCGGCGGTGAATGGCAGAGAATCGCCCTTGCAAGATGCTTTGTAAGTGAAGCACCGATTCGTGTACTGGATGAACCCACAGCCGCTTTGGATCCCATTGCGGAAAGTAACCTTTATCGTGAATTTGCAAAGCTTTGTGAAGGAAGAACCACATTGTTCTTCAGTCACAGACTGGGCTCGGTTAAGCTGGCAGACTATATTTACGTAATTGATAACGGACATATAGAGGAACAGGGAACGCATAATGAACTTATGGCTGCAAAGCAGCTTTACTATACGATGTATGACAGTCAGAGGATGTGGTATCAATGAGTGAAAAGAAAATAAGTCCCGCTAAGATACTTAAGAGAATAACGCCTCTTGTATTTAAGGCAACACCCTTCTTTTTTGGATTGTTCATTGTAATTACAATACTCCATGGCTTGTCATGGGCAGTAAAGATTTTGTTTCTGCAGAAGTTTTATGATACCACCAGTGAAGTAATAAATATAGGTAGAAACATAAAGACCATATATATTTCTCTTATTGTGTACGGCGTGGTTATTATTCTGGCAGAGCTTGTTAACGCACTTAACAATTTCCTGTATCTGCCATTTAACCAGAAAGTTATCGGAAAATTGATGCAGAAAGTTCATCTTAAGATATCTAAAATTGGAGCCATCGAATATGAAAATGCATCAACTCTGGACAGCATCAACAAGGCCGAGATGGGAATCCATAATATCTTCAGCATGGTATTTTCATTTATCATGATGATGGCATTTTTCCTGCCCTATGTGCTGTTTATGGGAATATGGATTTTTACTATTAAGCCGATTCTGGCAATTGTAATTGTCATTTCCATGATGCCCTGTCTTCTGACAAAGCTTGTGCAGGTAAGTATGTACGCGAATCTTGAGGATGAGATTGCTCCGCTGAGAAGATCCTATGATTATTATGAGAGCACCATCTGCGCCAAGGAATATTTCAAGGAAACGAGAATTCTGGGCGTAACGAGCTATTTTAAGAAACTTTATTATGACACAATGGTTGTTTTGAATAAGAAAAGCCTTAAGGTGGCAAAGAGAGCCTGTCTGTTTGATCTTGCGGGAAAAGGAATGGGCCTTGCGGGTTATCTGGTTGCCCTTCTGCTCTTTGTTAAAGCATTGCTTACAGGCGATATTACGGCGGGTACATTTGCCGCCATATTCACGGCAATCGTAAAGATGCAGGAAATGGTCGGAGAACTGATTCATCTTGTGGGCGATATAGGTAAAAACAGCGGTTTAATCAACAACCTTCTTGATTTCATAGATATGCCCGAAACAGACGGTGAAACAAAGGTAAATGATTTCTGTGAAAAGATTGAACTTAAGAATGTTTCCTTTAAATATCCGGGAGCGAAAGAGGAATCTCTGACAGATGTTAATCTGACAATTAGTAAGGGTGAAACCATTGCAATTGTGGGACATAACGGAGCCGGAAAATCAACTCTCGTTAGACTGATTACAGGTATATATCAGCCCACCGGTGGCAGTGTAACAATAGACGGTATACCCACAAAGGATATTAAGTCATCGAGCCTTTATGGACTTATGTCCGGTGTATTCCAGAAATTCCAGAAATATCAGATGACTCTTCGTGAAAATGTTATGATTAGCAATCTTGATGCGGAAAGGGAAGACGGAACACTGCTGGAAACCTTAAAGAAAGCAGATGTGGATATTGAATCACAGTCTTATCCAGACGGTTTGGAAACCATGCTTTCCCGTGAGTTTGACGGTTTCGACCTTTCAGGCGGACAGTGGCAGAGAGTTTCTATTGCAAGAGGTATCAACAGAGACAGTAGAGTAATTGTGTTGGACGAGCCTACTGCAGCAATCGATCCTATTGAGGAGACAAAGATATATAAGAAGTTCAAAGAGATATCTGATGAAAGAACAACGGTGCTTGTAACTCACAGACTCGGAAGTGCCCGAATTGCAGACAGGATCGTTGTTATGGAAAATGGCTGTGTTGCAGAAATTGGAACCCATGATGAGCTGATTCATAAAAAAGGCACATATTATGTTTTGTTCATGTCACAGGCACAGTGGTATGAAAATCAGAATGCTTAATTAATAGCAATGTACAATATGAAGAAAACAGAGGTTTTGTTTCCCTGCAGGCTGCCCGCTATCATGCCAGAAGTCTCACAAATTTATACATTAGAAGAATAGTCGCATAGATAATTCTTAAAAGAAGAGGATTTTTATGAAAAATGAACTCATGTTGATTGGTGAAATTGCAGACTTTTTTGGAATTTCAAGAAAGGCAATGCGTTTATATGAAAAGAAAGGTATTATTAAGCCGGTGAAAGTAGATACCACGAATGGATACCGTTACTATTCAGCAGAACAGGTTCAGCAGTTAAATGCACTGATAGAGTTAAAAGCACTAGGTTTTTCTCTTGATGAGATCAAGATGATCATTGATGGGAAAACATCGAAAACACCATTGCTTGAAATGCTTGAAAAGAAACGGCAGGCATGGCAGGAAACAATAGATTCTGCGAAATACAAAGAAGAATGTCTGGATAATATTATTCGTAATTTGCAAGGTTCTCAAACCGCGGAAAAAATAACCGTAATGACAGAAGAAGAAAGAGCATGGCTACTGGTAAAAATGGTATGTATTGAAGATGTCAAAGGACAGAAAGTTCTGAGCGAAACATTGTGGCTGTAAGGCAATGTGTGCAGGGCTTTAGCGTAATTTTGCATTTATCGCTTTCAATAATATATTATATTGTATCGTGCCGATTTCTATATACATATACCGTTAGATTGCTTGTAAGAACGGCGATAGCAAAGCTAATGTTTATCTCGAACGCAGCGAGAGTCCAATTTGGAATGTGATTTACATTACTGTGTCGTTTGGGGTTCTATTGGCTGTGGGGGTTCTTTCTGTGATTATGGTTAATCATGGCTTGCGCATAGAGCCAATCGTGCGTTGGGAAGGGAGGATGAATAGTCGGTACTCGTTTTAGAAACTTATAGCAATGTCAAAATTTGTACTGCAAAACAAAGAAAAGCGATTCACGATTCTGCCATCCACTCCTTAAATTCATCAAAAGACGCCCTTGCCGGCAGCGCACTCGTCCCATTTACCCTTGGCAGTGGCACTCCAAGCATAGAACGCACCGGGACTAATCTTCCACGCCTTAATCCAGTTAAAGCGTTTCTTATACTCCCGCCGGTACTTCTTGAATAACTCATCTGAGTTTTTCTTCTCTGCCCAGCGCTTGATTGCGCCTACCTCTCGACCGGTATGTTCGTTTTCGTCCACGGTAAGGTTGCAGAACTCCGCCGTGTTGTGTCGGGGGATTGCGAAGTATTTTCCACAATAGGAACAGATACGCATACGCTGTTCCCGCTTAACACACTTGCGAAGGGAGAACTCGACGAAATCAGAGAGGTAGGTTGGATGCAATACTTCCGCAAAGGTCTCCTTACCAGTTCGTTCATATAAGTTTCTCTGGACTTCCGTAATACGTTCAAAATTTGAGCCGCATAACAAAATAACAAAGAGCACAGTTCTGAACTTAGTGAAAAGACAACTTAAAAGTAGATGACCCTAGTTTTTTGCTCTGCAATGCCAAAGTCAGTATGCCATAATCCAAATTGTTTGTCGAGTACGAGTTAGCCCGAATCATATTTCTAAGTCCCATTGCAATCTTTATTTTCCCGTGCTATAATAATTTGGATACTTATGAACTCACAAAACGGATTCCTTAAAATTGCGTATACGCGGAGGTAAGAATATGGAAATCGTCTATGACAATATCGTCCTGCGTGACTATCAGCTATCCGATGTGGAAGACGAGGTACGTTGGACAAACATAGATACCGACTGGTTTTATGCCGACACTCCGTGGATGCGGATGGAGCCTGTCGCCCCAGATGAATTACTCGCTGACATGAGCCAAGTTATATCAGAATTGTCCGAAGACGCGATAAGGTGGCGGTTTGAGATCGAGGTGGACGGGCAGCATATTGGGATGGTTTCCTCATACTTCCTGGACGAGGACCTCGGACCTACACCCTGGGATACTATCGACCAAAGCAAGAACGCTGTGGAAAACCGCTCAGTTCGTGGTCTTGGCATAGAAATCTGCGAGATGCCTTTCTGGGGCAAAGGAATCGGCGTGAAGGTGCTGATGGCCCTTATGGAGTATTACCTCAGCTTAGGAGAACATCGGTTTATTCTGGAAACATGGACCGGCAACACAAGGATGCTGGGCTGTGCCAGGAAACTCGGATTTGTGGAAGTCCGCCGTAAGAAAGACGTTCATCTTGTGGATGGTAAGTTGTATGATGATGTAGTGCTGGAAAAGCGTCTCTGATCGTTTCCATGCTCTAGCAATTGCTGTACAAGATGCGCAGCTAAGAAACGCTGTTAAGCAGTGTGAAAGCCGTGTAGCACAATTTAGGCGAACCCTTGGAGAGAGGAACGACCTACGCTGCTAAACGCGATGTGATGGATTTGTGAGGGCGGTATCAAAGGAGAACTTTTAAGCGAGAAAAAGCAAAAATATGCGTACTGGATGCGGCCGTCAATGGTCGCAGAGATTGAGGAAATGCTGCCAGCGGCGAACGCTACTTCGAAAGGGGACTTTGTTTGAAAGGAGGTGGAGTTCTATATCGGGTACCTCCGGCAGCAGAAAAACATCAATTACTTGGCTCCAATGTTGGCAGGAGCAATCAAGAGCGAGGTGCGTTCCCTCGGCAAAGATGTATGCGAGATGCTGTTTAAGCTGGCGGTGGAGATGGGGATTATCAGCAACATCACTGCGGCGGTCAATGATATTCCAGATGATTCTCTGGAATATTTACGGTTCAATGTTGCCCAAGAAGTAGCGCGGACAAATGGGATTCTGACCTTCGAGGACGCCGACGAGTGGCAGAATGGAGGTGGCTGATTACGGCGAAAATAATTGTCAGTAGCAGATATATGCGGAACACCCCAAAGCGTTCGGCAACAGACTTGGTGAAGTATATGGGTACTCGTGAAGGCGTTGAGAAGGTTGCCGAGGGGATTGATAACTCCCCGGCCACAGCGCGGCAGCAGCGATTGGTGCAGGAAATTATCAAGTTTGACCTTTCCTCAAAGGACTATTTGGAATATAGTGACTACAAAAAATCTCCCAACAAGAGCAATGCCAGCGAGTTCATTGACGCTTTCATCGAGCGCAACGCCGACCGCATAGGCGAGTTAGACAAGCTGGTCAGCTACATGGCAGAGCGGCCTGGAGTGGAAAAGCTGGGAGCACATGGCCTCTTTAGTCAGACCGATGACAAGATAGATTTGGATTCGGTTGCCAAGGAAGTTGGCTAGCACAAGGGTATCATCTGGACCCATGTCATCAGTTTACACCGCGAGGATGCCGAACGGTTAGGATACAATATTGCTGAGGCATGGCGGGAATTGGTGCGCAGGAACGTCACCGAACTGGCTGAGGCTCAGAAAATCGACATCAGTAGTTTGCAATGGTACGGTGTATTTCATAACACCACGCACCACCCGCATATGCACTTGATAGTCTATTCCAAGGACGCAAAGCAAGGATGGCTGACGAAAAAGGGGATTACGGAGTTGCGAAGTGCGCTGGGCAATGACATTTTTCGGCTGGAGCAGTACAAGCTGTTCACGATGGAAACAGAACTGCGCAACCGTCTGAAAAAGGAAAGTAAGCTGGAAATGGAGAAACTGCTTGCAAGAATTCGCAAGTCGTATGCACCGACTTCTGAAGTTGAAATGCTGTTTTTGAAACTGGTTTCGCAGCTAAAGACCTGCAAAGGGCGCAAGCAGTATGGATATTTGCCGAAAGAAGTTAAGGACACGGTCAACAAAATTGTGGCTGAGCTTGCAAAAGACGATGACATCGCAAAGTTGAATTCGGAGTGGAACAAGATCAACCGGGAGAAATTATCGCTCTAGTTTGAGAAGAAGGGGCCGGATATTGCTCTGGAGGATAACCCGGAGTTCCGCAGTATCAAGAACATTATCGTGCGAAACGCGACACTGGCAATGAAGATTATGGAAACGGAACACTCTCAAAATTTTGATGTGGGTGGTTCGATTCAGTCAGTGGTCGGCGCTCTGTGTAAGCTGATTTCAAAGAGCTATGACAAGAAGGTGGCACGGCTGAATACTCAGATAGATAGCAAGCTCAGAAGTAAAATAGAGCAAAAGAAAGTGGCCCATGGGTTAAAAACGGAGCGTGGTGTCCGGCAGGAGACGGATGATGAAGACTATGGGATGAGGATGTAGTCTCCCTCAAATTTTGCGGTGCAAAACAAAGAATACGGTTTTAGGGAAACCAGAAAAAGTAAGAAAAATGTCAGTGGACATAGGCGGGTGCTATGTGGTAGTGTTGGTAGTCAGAAAGGGGGCCAAGATATGGCGAAACGCAGAGCAAATGGCGAGGGCAATATACGCAAACGGAAAGATGACCGATGGGAGGGCAGGTACACGGCAGGCCGTGACCCTGAGTCCGGCAAGGTAATTTACAAGAACGTGCTTGGTAAGACGCAAGCAGAGGTCAAGGAGAAACTTGCTAGGGCTATTGAGGACAACAAAGGCTTGGATATCGTCAAAGCCGGTCAGTACACGGTAGGCCAATGGATGGACGTATGGTTTGAGAACTACGCCAAAATCAAGGTACGCCAATCCTCACACAAAACATACAAGGGTTATATTGAAAATCATATTAAGCCGAACATAGGTAAGATACCGCTCGGTAAGCTGACCACACTGGAAGTCCAAGCTCTTTACAGAAAGCTGTTGACCAGCGGCAGGGTAGAGCGCACGGAATCCAAGCAACAGCCCAAAGGCTTGAGCGCGAAAACTGTGCGGAACATAAACCAGGTGATTTCGTCCGCAATGGAACTTGCCAAAAGTCAAAAACTTATCTCAAGCAATCCCACAGACGGTTGTGCCCTACCAAAGGTTGAGCACCAAGAGATGAAAACGCTGACCGCTGACCAATTGGCTGCGTTCTTCCGTGAGGCCAAGAATAGCGGCGTGTTCGAGATGTACTACCTTGAGTTAGCAACAGGTTTACGCCGTGGCGAACTGCTGGGCCTAAAGTGGGACGATATTAACCTGGACACAGGCGCTATCCAAGTGAAACGGCAGGTAGCCAGGATCAATGGGGAAGTCGTGGAGGCCCCATTAAAGACAAAGAATTCCTACAGAACCCTGTCTATTGGGGCAGATGCGGTAGAAATTCTCCAGGAACAGAGGAACAAAGTAGCCGGTGAGTATGTATTTCCATCGCCCAACGGTGGGCCAATCTCGCCAGATAGCGTCCTGCATATGCTACATCGGGTACTTGAAAGGGCGGGGTTACCCAAGATACGGTTTCACGATTTGAGGCAATAGCAGGCTTCGTTACCAGGGCGCGGGCAATGGCTACCCGCTGCTGCTGACCGCCGGAAAGGTTATTAGGCATGTTCTTCAGCTTTTCCTCCAGACCCAGCATCTGCACTACTTCATCCATGAATTTCTGGTCTACCGTGTCGCCGTCCAGTTCCACCGGAAGGACGATGTTCTCATAGACGTTCAGGATTGGCACAAGGTTATAGTTCTGGAAAATGAAGCCGATGTTGCGGCGGCGGAAGATGGTGAGCTGCTCGTCGTTCATTTTCGCCAACTCCTTTTCCCGCACCATCACGTCACCGGAGGTGGGGGTGTCCAGCCCACCTATCATATGAAGCAGCGTGGATTTGCCGGAGCCGGAGGTTCCCACCACGGCCACAAACTTTCCCTGCTCCACAGAGAAGGTCACGCCGTCCAGGGCGCGGGTGATGTTCGGCTCCGTTCCATAATATTTCTTTAAATCGGTTGTCTGTAAAATGCTCATATAAATACCTGCCTTTCTTTTATTGATAGGCACATCATAAACGTGAATTGTTGCAGAAATGTCCTAAAAACAAAATTTCCCTATAAAATTTAAAAGAAAGCGATAGCCTGCACAGACAGACTACCGCTTTCTTAATCGTCTCGGCAGAAACACCGAAAACGTGGAGCCTTTGCCCGGCTCCGAGGCAACCTTGATATAACCGCCCTGCATGGCGACGATCTCACGGGCAAGGTACAGGCCAATGCCAATTCCTTCCACATCATGGACTGATTCCTCCCGATAGAAGCGTTTGAAGATAGTGGCTTGGGCGCTCTCCGGAATACCCCGGCCCGTGTCAGCCACGTCGATTTTCACATACATTTCCCACATCTGCGCCATCACATGGATGCTCCCACCAGAGGGCGTATATTTCACCGCATTGTCCAGCAGATTGAACAGGGCTTCGGAAGTCCAACGGCTGTCATGGACAGCTATGAGATTTTCAGGGCAGTCCACGGATAGGGTGATCTGCTTTTGCTCCATTGGGGCAAGGACACCGTTGATGGCGGCGGCAAGGGTGTCGGCAATCGGGGCGTCCTTTTGCTCAAAGGTGATAACGCCGGTTTCCAAACGGGAGGTCTTAACCATCGCCCGGATCAGGAAGTCCAGCTTGTCAAGCTGGCTCCCCGTGGCCTGTAAGAACTCTCGCCGCTTTTCCTCGGACACAGGCCGGGTCAGCAGGGTGTCATTGAGCATTTTCAGATTTGCAATAGGCGTTTTGCTCTGGTGGGAAATATCCGATACCAGCGATTGCAGCTCCGCTTTTTCTTCTTCCACCTTGCTTCGGCTTTCCTGCATAATATTGTAGAGACGCTCCAGCCGGTGGCTGATACGTGCTAACAGGGTCTCCGCCTCATAATCAACCTGCGGACGCTCATTGCCGTCCATCATGCCATCCAGCGTCTGGCATAAACTGTCCGTGAAGCGAGAGAGCTTACGCTGAAAATATTTCAAAAAAACTGCACCCCATATAAAAAGGACGGCTGTTAGAATCAGGCCGCAGAACACCACCCGGCCATCTTGCGTCAGCCAGTACAGCACCGCCAGCACAGCGATGGCGGTCAGAGCCGCACCTGTGAAGATTATCCTTAAAAATTTGCGGACAGAGAGATACTGCATATTCATTTCTGCTCACCGCCTATCCACTGATAGCCCATGCCATAGGCCGTCTTGATGTACTTGCGCTCGTCGGTTTCAATCTTCTTTCGGATGCGGCTGATGATGGTAGTCAGGGTATGCTCGTCCACAAAGTCGCCGTCGCTGTCCCACAGCTTTTCTAAAAGCTGCCGCTTCGTCAGGATTATACGGGGGTTCTTAACGAATAGGAAAAGGGTGCGGTATTCCTTGGGGGTGAAGTCCAGCGATTCACCCGCCAGCGATGCCGACTGTTCGGAAAAGTCGATTTTCAAAATGCCGTCATCGTACAGGTCGTGCCGGGGATGCCGCAGATCCATATTGGTGAAAACGGCTGTAACCTTTTTGCACAGCACGGCGATGGAAAAAGGCTTTGTGATATAGTCTGCGCCGCCCGCCTCGTAGCCTTTGAGCATATCACTCTCTTTATCGTTGGCAGTCAGGAACATGACATAGGTTTGCTGGCCCCGATTGCGGATTTCGTCACATAGGTCAAGGCCACATCCGTCCGGCAGGTTAATATCCAACAGCGCCAGATGAAATTCTGCTTTCTGCAAACAATTCACAGCAGAAGCAAATGTATAGGTTGTTTCTTTTCCCATTCTGATCCTCCTTATCGTTCCTGCTGTTTTGACGGTTTCTGCTTTTGGGGTGGCTCCGTCTGCTTTGCGTCTTTTATCTGCTGCCGGAGGGAAGGTCTGTGCTCCGGCTCCGCTTCGGAATCCGTGATATTGACATACTCGCCAATGATACAAAGCGCCTCCCCGTAACTGCCGCAAGCAAACATCCGGTCCTTCATTTCCTTTGCCTGGTCCTTCAGGTCATGCTCCCGCAGGGTACGGGCCGCAATGCCTACCAGATTGAAGATATTGCCGTCCTGGCCGATCAGCGCACAATCCGGTTTTTCCGGCTCCGGCGAAGGCTCCCCGATAAAGCCGCCCAGACGGTTTGGCACAAAATCGGACAGCCATGTGCCGCCGAAAGTATCATGGGTCTGCAATCGCCACATGGCAAATTTCCCCATGTCCAGCTTTATGTCCTCGAAAGGATAGAGCAGACAGGTAAGCTCCCCATACTGGAAAGTGGAAACATCCTCAAATTTACTGCCGTCCTTCAAAATGCCCGCCTCGGTGAACATCTCATTGATTCCGTCCACCCATTCCTTCAAATCCCCGCCGCAGCCCTGCAGGATCAGGCCGTCTTTGCCCTCCATGTGCCGCAGGTCATCGGTTGTGATCGTATTGATATTCAAAAAATCGCCTCCTATCGTTCCTGTTGATGATTGGTTTTCTGCCGGCTGGCTTTTGCCTCCGGCTGTTTCTTTAGCTGCTTACGGACAGAGGGTTTCTGCTCCGGTTCCCACATATCCGTAAAAATATCGGATAACGGCTGCTCCCAGCTTTCCCCGAAGCCACGGATCACCGTGCCCGCCAGCGCACCGTTTTCCTGAAACATTTTCAGTGTGTCAAAAGCCCGGTCAAACAGCTATATCCTGAATAACCGCACCATTACCGCAATGCTGCCTTTGACGAGCAGGTGGCTTTATGCAGGGAAATCCTGCAACGGAAAACCAAAGAATACACCGGGGACGATACGGACCGGCTGGGGGCTTTTAAGGCGGCGGCAGCTTTGCAGCACACCACGCCGGAGCGTGCCCTTGCCGGGATGCTGGCGAAGCATATCGTTTCCCTGTATGATATGTGCTTTGACAGTGATACGGATTACGATATAAGCACATGGAATGAAAAGATCACAGACAGCCTCAACTATCTGTTCTTACTGAAAGCTATTGTAAAGGAGGGACATACCAATCAACCAAATTGAAGTGAAGATTTTGAACTGCCAGGCGGTTGCAGAGGCCGAGAAAAACATGGTCTTTGCCGCCCGGCTCACCCAAAGGGGCCACCGGATTGCCACAATGGACGACCTGATGGCCCTTTATGAAAAATCGTTCAGCGAGAATACCGTGGCGGCAATCAGCGGCCTTCCGCACCCAACGGTTCAGAAATTTGCGGTCATTACCGTTGCCGTTGTAGGAGCAAGCCGGCGCTTTCTGGCACAGATTACCAGACACCAGAACGAGGTAAAATTTATGAGTGCGTCCTTACAATACAGCAATTATGCGGGTCAGGCGGATTTTGCCGTACCCTATGAGGTTCTGGCCGCCCCGGCTGCGGTTCGGGAACTGTACTTAAAAAGCTGTCACGAAGGCATGGACTGTTACGAAAAGCTGTGCGCCGAAGGAATCGGCCATGATGCGGCGGGCTATGCCACACCCCAGGGCCTTCGGAATGTGCTGATGATCAGCGCTACACCCTATCAGTGGAAACACATCATCAGTCAGCGGGTATGCCGGCGCAATACGGACGAAACCCGGATCGTGCTTTTGAAAATCTGGCAGGAGCTTTATGCTTTAAGCCCGGCGCTGTTTGCCCCCGGTCTTACAGGGCCGTTCTGCCAGCGGGACAAATGCCTGGAGGGGAAAATGACCTGCGGCAGAAAAATAGATGCGGACATGATGCCGGAGGATCTTCTGAAAGCGGACTATCCGGCACTTTTTGAAGGAGGCGGCACATGAAGATCAAACTGATTGACTTTGGCGTGCCGGAGAGCCGCCGTCCATTCCGTCCGCATGGGAACGATGCCGGTGCGGATGTTTACATGCCCTATGACTGTACTTTGCAGCCGGGCGAGATTGCAAAGGTTCCTCTTGGGTTTGGAATCGAGGTGCCGGACGGATATGCAGGCTATGTGTTTCCACGCACCAGCATGGCGGTCAAGGGTCTTGTCTGTGAACTGCCGCCCGTGGATTCCGGCTACCGTGGGGAGATTCATGCGATCATCAGTAATGTAAGCAATCAGACACAGGAGCTTTCCAAAGGTTCCCGCGTGGGGCAGCTTGTGATTACCCCGGTTGTGATTGCGGATTTTGTTACCGAACTTGGCGAGCAGCGCGGCACAGGCGGATTTGGAAGTACAGGAAAATAAAAAGTGACTTTTAGAGAATAATTCGGGAATTATCGCCGGTAGTGGGATTGGGCATATCAGGAGAATTGCAGGGTACAATAAAAGAAAAGCAGCAAAAGGCGGTACACTGTCATAGCGTACCGCCCTGCTGCTTAAAACTGCTTTAATATGTCGTGATGCCCTACGTCCACCAGGATAATCATTTTGTCGCCTTCGTAATACCAGATAATGCGGATGTCCATGTTGACGCTGCACTCAAAAAGGTCCGTGGTTCCCTGGATGCGTTTGGTGCGCAGCGACGGATGGGAAGGATTTTCGGCCAGAAGTTCCAGCTTGTTTTTAAGCTGCTTCTTCTCCTGTACGGTCAGGCCCTTAAAATGCTTTTGGAAACGGGGCGTAAAGGTAAACTCATACGCCATCATTCAGCCTCCAATTTGTCAAACAGGGCGTCCACGCTGTCAAAGACAGGCTGCTCCCCGGATGCGATTTTTGCTTTTACCCCGTCAATTTCTTCCCGGAGCTCATTCAGGGTGTTCTTTGGATAGACGACCACCGGCATGATGCAGATGGAACCGTCCTTCTCGAAGATGTCCAGTTTATCGCCTTCGGACAGACCGAGTTTAACGATGATTTCTCTTGGAATTGTGACCTGGGCTTTTTGACGCAATTCGGCCAGCATACAATCATCTCCTTTGCTTTGAGTTTGAAAGTGGGAAATTCTCACTTTCTTACTTATAGTATATCCATTTTGAGGGATTTATGCAAGGGGTACGAAAAAAATTTACAAATAAAGCGGCCAGCACCGTGACCGCTTACTTTCTGCTATTGAGTTCTTTCATAATACCGAGGATATACTGCATGGATTTGGAGTCGAGTTGTTTCGCCTCTGCGATAAATTCCCGCAAGGCTTCGGGGCAGGTGTTACCCTCATCAAAGAATTCCTGCGGTGTTACACCCAGGTATTCACAGATGTAGAAAAAAGACTGCATGGCGGGAAGTGACTTTTTGTTTTCAATGTTGTTGATGTAGTTGTTTGCCTGTCCTAACGATAGAGACATATCGCGCGCAGATACGCCTTTCTGTGTCCGCAGCTTTGCCAGCCGTTCCGGGACAAAATCTTCATACATCGCCTTCACCTCCCATTCTGTAATAGATTGTACCTCACACCCTTGCATTATTCGCAAAGGGAAAAGGGGTGTTTCCGTTGACTTGCTAAATTAAATCTATTACAATATGGAAAGTGAAGAATAACACCTATCGGATGGAGGAATAGAAATGGAAGGAAAGACTTGCTGTGTCACCGGGCACAGAGATTTACCCCAGAAAGAGATAGGCCGTGTAAAGGCAGCCCTGCGGCGTGAAATTGATTCTGCCGTTGCTGACGGGTTTACCCGTTTTATGAGCGGTTTTGCTGACGGCGTGGATCAGTATTTTGCCGAGATCGTGCTGGAGAAAAAAAGACAAATCCGGCGCTGGAGCTGATTGCTGTCATTCCCTATCAAAAGCGCCTGGACAGCCTGATGGCAAAGGGCCGGACTTATGAAATGCTGGAGGCTTGCGCGGATGTTGTTGTCATGCAGGAGAAATACCACCCCAGCGTCTATTCCCACCGGAACCGCTACATGGTGGAACACTCAGACCGGGTGATCGCTGTGTATGACGGGAGGGAAAAAGGAGGCACGGTGAGGACAATCCGGTTTACACATCAATTTCGGAAAGAACTGCGGGAAATACCCGTAGGGCTGATCTTGGACAAAAACAGGACAAATCCTGGACAAAACCGGATATGAAAAAGTGGAGATACCGGCTGCTCTATGGTATAATATACTCAAAAACGGGGGAAATGGCAGTGTTTAAGCCATTTCCCCCACTTTTTTGTTACTCTTTTGTTATTAGTTAAACGGCCTAGCCGCTTTTGTTTTTATTTGATAAGCTCTATTGTGGCCTGTAATTCGGACAAGGTTTTATGGGTGTAAACCCGTTCGCCGGTACCCTTGGATTTGTGCCCCATGAGCCGGTCAATACAGACCTTATTGCCCCCGGCACTGTCCAGTTTGGAGCGGAAAGTGTGGCGGCACTCATGGGGCGTGTGGTGTAAGTCTAGCTTATCCATAACCCCGCCCCAAAGGTTACGATATTGAGGTTGACTTATGCGTTTTCCGTTGTACTCAAACAGATAACCGCTTTGTGAAAGTTCAATGTGGCGTTTAACAATTTTAACAATTTTACTATGTACGGGTACCATACGATTTTTACCGGCTTCCGTTTTCGTGCCGCCTACAATAACCTGGATGCCCTCTTGATCCTGTACACTGGACACCTTCAAGGCCAGCATTTCAGAAATGCGAAAGCCAGTATACAGGAAGAAAAGCACGGTATCAACCCACGGTGCAGCTTGATTTTCCCAAAGCAATTCAATTTCTTTATCGGTGAAGGGAAGCTTTTTTGTCTCGGGGATGGGATCAGATGTCACCAAACTGGAACAGGTTTTTGTAATGATATCCAGTTCCAAAGCAAAGCGGTCAAGGTGGCCGAAAAGATTCTTGATTGCCCCTTGAGTGCTGTAACCCTTCCCACAGCCGTCAATGCAATCCTGCATATGGTAGGATTTTACTTGATTGTATTTCATGGAGTAGAGCTTTTCACAATGCTTGTATGCACTGCAAAGGGAAGATGCGTTAGAGCTTCCCAGCTTAGGCATACGCTTTTCTTTCCAAAGCTCAAAGAGCTGGGCAAAGGTGACTTTGGCCCCGTCAATGTCCCACGGTGATTTATTATACTCTGAGAGCATGATAAGGCCCTGTTCACGGGTGGGGGCATAGCCAATATTGATGTAAATGGGGTAGCCCTTTTCATTACGTCCGGCGGTCTTTCTGACCGCATAGGGGTTACGCCGGTTGCCAGATAGCTTGACAACCGTACCAAAGCCGTTAGGATTTTTCATAATTACACCGCTCCTATTGATTTTTGCGGGATGAAGTGGTATAATTGGCTTGCCAAGTCAGTTAATCACTTCATCCTGATTGTGATTGGCACCGTCCCCGGCTGCTGCTACAGCCGGGGGCTTTTTCATTTTCCAAGCCCCGTGAAAATTTCTTCAACGGCTGGGCTTGTGGTTTCCAACACGAAATTACCAACTTTGGGCCAAGGCTCCATCATATCGTATTGTTCCAGCGCTTTCTTGTAAGCTGCATTGTCTTTGAACTGATACACCTTGACCGGGTGTGTTTCCTCAAAATAGCCTATCCAACCATCCGTAGCACCGATTAGCTGATACATAGGCTTTTCCTCAGTGTTGAAAGCAAAGGCTTGATCTTTTTCTTGCAAGGCCGCTTCTATGTCCCCAATACTTATATCCTTGCCGCCAGAACTACCGCAAGCAGCTAAGAGCGATAAACACAGGGATAACAGGAGAAGGGAACAAAATCTTTTCAATTTGACAACTTCCTTTCGATATTGTTGACGATTACGCCAACTTGGTACAAGATAAAATTTTTATGGTTCATGTAAAAATGTTTTATCTTCCACCACCGCAAGCCGCATAAATTCTAGGGTTTCCGGCTTTCGGTTCCTCGGGTTCAAGATGAATCGCCTTATCTCTATATATTCTTATTTTTGCCGGAAATTTCCCCCCACTTCTGGGGGATTTATTTTTTCTAAAAATAAATGGCTTTCATCTTGTACCCCTTGAACCCGATGCCGAAAACCCCAGTATTTTCTAGGGCTTAGGGCGGTTCAAGATGGCCTGATTCATCTTCCACCATCTTCCACCTTAGAACTCCAGGTAAATAATGCCGTTTAGGCGTTCTTTAACCCTTCTTCCGCTGAATACTTCTCAGCTTTCAGCATTTGCTTCATTTCTCCTCGTATCTCCCCCCTATCGTCATTATCCAAAGCAAGGTACATGGCAAAGGCTTCCTTAGCAGCCGCCCCGCAATGCTCTTGGATCAGGTCTAAGATTGAAGGTGCAGGTGATTCAATTTGAAGCTGTGGATTGTTAGCTTGCGTTTCACCCCTTTCCATAGGTACATCATAGCCCATAAGCCAAGCTTCACTTACGCCTAAGCCCATGCCTAAAATAGTTAGCTTGTGCTGACCGGGAACTACCTTGCCGGAAACGTACTGACTAAGATCATTCTTTTGTAATTTGATGTTGTACTTGTCGCAGTACGGTTGACACAGCCGCAAAATGTCAACTTGCTTGATGTTCCGCGTGGCCATGAGTTGTGACAATCGGGCGGCGGTTGAACTCTTTTCCATGGTGGATGTCCTTTCTTTAACTTCTTTCTGGGAAGCATTATACACCACCTTGAAGAAAAGTTCAAGGGGAGCGTGAAAAAAAGTTCAAAAATTTTGAAATAAGCTATTGACAAGTTCAAAGCTGAGCGTTATAATAATGGCAAGTTCAAAATCTTTGAACATTTCAAACGCGGGATGAAGTGATAAGCTGGCCCAACGGCTTAACGGGGAGAAGGGAAAACGATGGCAAACGCAAGCTTAACTCCTATCCTTTCAAATTTTGAAAAGTTATTTTCAAAACTTAATGAGCGGTTCTACAACAATGAGCTACAAGCCCCGGTGATTACCATATCCCCCGATACTACCAAGGGTGCTTATGGGTGGTGTACCGGGTGGCGGGCCTGGGCCGAAAAAAGCCTTAAAGACTTGGCAAGTATGACCCCAGAGGAAGCAAAAGCCGCTGAGAATAGCGGGTATTATGAAATTAATCTTTGTGCGGAACATATTGCCCGGTCTTACATAGAGGTTGCAGAAACCCTCTTGCATGAAATGGTACACCTGTACAACCTTCAAGAGCAAGTGCAGGATACCAGTCGGGGCGGTTTCTACCACAATAAGCACTTCAAGGCCGCTGCTGAGGATCACGGGCTGGTATGCGAGAAAACCCCAAAGTACGGCTTTAGCAAGACTGTTTTCACAGATGAAGCAAGGGAATTTGTGGAAAGCCTGGGAGAAACCCAATTTAGTCTTTATAGGCATGGTGAACCGAAAGCTATAAGCTCAAGCAAGAAATCTAGCAGCCGCAAGTATGTGTGTCCCTGTTACAGGGCTATTATCCGGGCAACTAAGGAAGTTCGCGTTATTTGCGCTGAGTGTGACGTTGAATTTGAAGAAGTGGAGTGTTAAACAATGTTAAAACGGTTTTGCCCCTATTGCGGGGCACCTTTGGAAGATGGATGTGATTGCGCAAGGGAAGTGGCCGAATACGAAGCTGAGTTGATGGAAGAACTTGAAGAACGTTCCCTTGCTTACGCTTACCAGCAGGATTTAATCGACTGGTACCGATTTGAGCGATAAAAAATATCTGGGCCGCTGGACCGGAAAGGTTGGTAAAAATGAAATTTACTTTTGAAGAATGGAAATTCATCCAGCATTGCCTTGAGTGTGCAAGCCGTGAGTTTGAAAAAATGATGAACGATAGCAAGGTATCTGACAAAGAATTTTCCAGCTATCAGATTTTCAAGCGGCAGACCGAAAAGGCCAACTACCTTGTAAATAAGCTGAAAAATGCTGAAATTTAAGGGAGGGGCAAAAAATGGAAAAGGAATATGAAACTAAAATGGTTTACCGTGTTTGGTACGGTAAAGACATTAAGAAAGAAGCGTTTTTCACTGAAAAGGAAGCGGCAGAAGGGTTTGCAAAACTGGTAGATGGCCACTTGAACATTTACAAATGGGAAATGCAGATTGAAGAATAATCCTACCTGATGATGGCCCCGGTGGTTCCGGGCCGAAACAAGGCCATTTGGCCTTGTCGTGGGAAACCGTTGGGCAGGCGGCATTATGTCCTGACCGTGTTGCCAAGTCCAGAACGGCTAAAATCTCCCAAACTGGCGAAACTGGATTCTGCCTGTGGAGTGACGGAATTGCCCAAGGGTTATCCTACTTTATTCTTTGAAAGGACGGTGAAAAAGATGGCATATGATTACGCTAAACTGTGTGGGCGGATTGTTGAAAAATGCGGAACACAAGCCATTTTTGCTGAGAAAATGGGAGTTTCCGAACGCACAATTTCCCTCAAGCTTAACAATCGGGTTCCTTGGAAACAGCCGGAAATGCAAAAAGCGGCTCAAATTTTGGGCTTCCCAGAAACCGAGATGCAGGACTATTTTTTTACCCTAAAAGTTCAATCTGCTTGAACAAATGGAGAGAAGGTGCAACTTATGAATAACCTACAGTCCTTTGCTTACGGCGAAGCTGCTGTTCGAGTGATTGACCTGGAAGGTGAACCGTGGTGGATACTAGCCGATGTGTGCCGGGTACTAGAACACTCAAATAGCCGGATGGTGGCAGATCGCCTTGATGAAGATGAAAAGGGTGTAAGTCTGATTTACACCCCTGGCGGGCCGCAAAACATGACCGTGATAAATGAGCCGGGATTGTATAGCGTGATCTTGCGCTCAGACAAGCCGCAAGCGCGGGACTTCAAGCGCTGGATAACCCATGAGGTATTACCAGCCATACGGAAAACCGGCCAGTATGCGCCCCAGCGTGAGTATATGCCCACAAGGCCCCTTACCACGGACGATTACGCAGAAGCGGCAAAAATCGTGGCGAAATGCCACAACAGCCGCTTGCCGCTGGTGCTTGATCTGCTGAAAAAGGCCGGGTACGATCTGGCCCCCATTGAACGGGCCAAACAGGAAGCCCCGCCCACATGGCGTGATGAACGAGAAGCACGGCGGGCGCACATGGTGGCGCTGCTGAATCAATTTAGCTTGCCGGAACTGTGCAGGCGGTTGGGCCTGAGCAAGTCCACGGTTCAATATTACCGCACGGGAGAATTTGTTCCCCGTATGGATCGGTACCGGGCAATCGTCCACATTTTGGAAGGGTAGCCCCAAAATTATCAAGAGAGGATGAAGTGAAACAATGTTTGCAGAGAAATTAAAGGCCGCTATGGCCGAAAGCAATGTATCGGCTACAGAGCTTGCCGCCCTGACCGGGATACATAAGGCTTCTATCAGCCAGTACCTTCACGGGAAAGTGGATCCCCCCGCTGACAAAAAGGAGCGGCTGGCCTGTGCCCTGGGCAAAGCGCCGGACTACTTCAAGCAAGAGGAAATCCGGGCCTTGATTAAAGGCGGTGATCCCCGATTGAAGCCCGAGATTGCCGCAAAGCTTATGCACATTGGCAAAGATGCCCTTTGCCAAGCGCTGCAAGATGGCACCTTACCCTTTGGGTTTGCGGTTAAAAACAAGGATTCCAGCAAGTTTATTTACTGGATCAGCGCCAGTAAATTTACTGAGTACACCGGGATCGCCGTAGCGTGATTGGGGGGGTACATTGTGAAAAGGCAATCCAGAGATTTTTATGATCGCCCCCTATCCCCAGAAGAAGCCCAATTTGCCGCTGAGAATTTGAATATCGTTTTCTGGTATTTGAATCAGCGCGGCCTCAGTGAAAATGAATGGTTTGACGTGGTTATTTTTCGATACCTTATTTCAGTCAAACGCTATTTGACTTTTCCTGACTTACAGCAATATCGCTTTGTAAATGTAGCGTGTAAGGCTATGAAATCTGCCATAGGGCACGAATATGAAAAAAAAAAACGAAACCGCCGCCCGGTTGAAGTTCTCAGCCTCGATGATCCAATCAACGGCTTAAACGATTTAACATATGAAAGGGCATTTGGCAGTAGCCAATATGACCCTGCAAGGATGGTGGTATATGATTAAATTTCTTCCCCACCAAGAAAAGGCCCTAGACCTGACCGCCGCCCACAATCGATGCGCTTATTACCTTGACATGGGCCTTGGAAAAACCTTTGTTGGTGCTGAAAAGTTAATGCGGTTAAACAGTAGAATTAGCTTGGTGATAGTTCAAAAATCCAAGGTACAGGATTGGGTAGATCACATGGTTGAACACTACGCCATGAATCATTGTTGGATGATCTACGATCTGACCAAAAAGAAGGAACTTGAGTGGTTCCGAAAGGCGGTTGATGATGGAAGCACCGATCCCATTTGTGGAGTGATCAACTACGAACTGACTTTCCGGCGCAAAATCCTTAAAACCCTGTCAAGCTTTACCCTCATGCTGGATGAAAGCTCATTGATCCAGAATGAAGCGGCCAAGCGCTCAAAGTTTGTCTTAGGGCTTAAGCCCGATAATGTAATTCTTCTTTCTGGTACCCCTACAGGCGGTAAGTATGAAAAGCTGTGGAGCCAATGTCACCTTTTGGGGTGGAACATATCAAAAGACCTGTTTTGGCAGCAGTATGTTGAAACTGAGTGGTTCCAAGACAACGGCTTTTGGAAGAAGAAAATCGTTGGCTATAAGAACGTGGATAGGCTCAAACAGAAGCTTGCCGCACATGGGGCCGTGTTTATGACAACTGAGGATGCGGGTTTATCACTGCCCGAAAAGCAAGTAATCCAGGTAAAGCACCCTTCCCCGCCAACTTATGATATATTCCGGCGTGATTGGGTAGTGCAGATTGATACAGGTACTTTAGGCGAATTTGAGCTTGATGCTGATTTTTGGGGTTCAAATGAACACTGTGAAAGGGAATTGATCGGAGATCAAACTTTAACCCGCCGCCTCTACTCCCGGCAGCTATGCGGGTTATATAATCCGGCGCGGTATGATGCTTTTCGGGACTTACTGAATAGCACGGATGATAGGTTGATCGTGTTCTACAATTTCACCGAGGAAATGAAGCGGATGCGTGGAATAGCGCAAGGAATGAACCGTCCTGTTTCTCTGTTAAACGGTGAAACAAAGGATTTAACTGCTTACGAAAATCAATCCAACTCTGTTACCTTCATTCAGTACCAGGCCGGGGCCAGAGGCGGCAACTATCAAAAGGCAAACAAGATTATCTACTTCTCATTGCCTGAGAGCTGGGAGTTGTGGGAGCAAAGCCAAAAGCGCATACATCGTATCGGGCAAGAATGGCCTTGCTTCTATTATCTGTTAATTTGCCCCGGTACGTTGGAAGAAGATATTTTGCGAAACCTGGAACTGCGAAAGGATTACAACGATGCGCTATTTGAAGCCTATAACGAGAAAGGCAATAGGTAAGCGGATTTTGGTAACTTGGCTGATTATCGCGGTTGTGTTCTTCGCAATCGGATTTACAGTCGGTAAAATACTCTAAGAAAAGTGATGGTGCAATTTGAATGTTCTTAGCCTTTTTGATGGCATTTCCTGCGGGCAATTAGCACTTCAAAGAGCAGGAATACCAGTATCAAGGTATTATGCAAGTGAAATACTGCGGGACGCTATTAAAATTACTCATAAAAATTTTCCTAACACGATTGACTTAGGAGATATCACAAAGATTGATAACACTTTGCTTGATTCATTGCCAAGAATTGATTTGTTAATTGGCGGTAGTCCATGTCAAGATCTGAGTGTATACAAATTTGATCGTGGAGAGTGTACAGGGCTGAATGGTGAAAAGAGTGGTCTGTTCTATCACTATCTTAGAATACTAAAGTACATAAAGCCAAAGTATTTCTTACTTGAAAATGTTCCAATGCAAGCGCACTGGAAGGAAGTTATTTCTGAGTGCTTAGGCGTACAACCTGTATTGATTGATTCAAATTTAGTGAGTGCCGCCGATAGGAAAAGACTGTATTGGACAAACATTCCGAATGTTTGTCCACCGAAAGACCGTGGAATTATGCTTAAAGACATTGTCCAAAACTCCAAAGATGTGCCTGAGAAATACTGGTATGATAAGCCCTTCCGTTATAACGGGGACAATGAAAAAGTTCAATGTACGCTCGAAATGAAAGGGCATAGGCACATGAAAGAAGTCTATAACCTAAATGGCAAGTGTTGTACCCTTACTACTTGTAATGGGGGAAATCTTCAAAAGAAAGTGTATCAAGATGGCAGATGCAGAAAATTGACCCCACTTGAATATGAGCGATTACAAAATTTACCAGACAACTATACAGATGGGGTGTGCGATACTTCAAGGTATTCTGCAATCGGCAATGGTTGGACAGTTGATGTAATAACTCACATTTTTTCTGGATTGAAAGGAGATAGTTTGATGGTTAAATGTAAAACCGCCATGGGCGCTTGCCCTCAAAACAAAGATATTTGTTGTCTTTCTTGTATCGACCACGGTACTTGTGCTGACTGCTGCTGTGATCTGCCCGACACCTGCGAAAATTCCGTGTATGAGGATGGAGACAGCAGCGCCGAGCTGGCAGCTTTCCAGAATGAAGCAGCAACCCTCATGCAGACCATTTCTTACTTGAAAAAGCAGAAGGATGCGCTGGACGCTCAAGACAAGGAAATGAAGGAACAGCTCAAGGCGGCTATGGAAAAGTACGGTATTAAGAAATTTTCCAATGACCTTCTTACCATCACCTACATTGCCCCCACCACCCGCAAGGGCATTGACAGCAAAAAGCTGGAAGCCAAGTACCCGGATGCTTACGCCGCCTGTATGAAGGTATCTAACGTCAAGGCCAGTGTGAAAATCGAGGTGAAATGATGGCGACACAAGAATTGCTTTCGCCCCAGCAACACGGTGAATATATCGAGGACATTTCCAAAATCATGGGAAATTTGATTGATAGCTTAATAGAAAACACTGATAAACACCATCTTGACCGTGATAACGCCCTGGAACACTTTTCGGCACTCTTTAGGAATTTGGTTCAGATTAGCAGCTTTAAGGGGTGGGAAAATGACTAGAGCAGAACGGGAAGCATACCCTGAAAAATCCTTTGATGGCGGCTATCATCTTTTCGCCAAAGAACGGCACCAAAAGCGTGTGCTGCAAAATCCTCAACGGGTTGCATATGCAGTGGAACAGTTTAACGCCCATGGGATCAAGTATGAGTTGAAAAACGAAATCACCGGACATTTTCACTGCTGGCGCAAATCAGACGGGAAGTTGTTTCAATTTTATGCGGGTACAGGAAAAATTCAAGGGTGCTCGTGGGGGCGTGGTATCCGTGCCTTAATTGGGATACTGGAAGGATGGGAAAATGGCCGCTGAAAAAGCCTTTGAGGGCCGCGTTAAGGACTATCTACAGTCCATGGGGATTTATCCTGCCGGATACCCTAAAGACCGCATGAAGGCCCCGCTAATGGGCTGGTACGTCAAAATTTGGGGCGGTGGATTCCAGAAAGCCGGGATTCCTGACTTGATTGCTTGCATTAACGGTATATCAGTATTTATTGAAGTTAAGGCTTCAAATGGTACACCGTCCGAACTGCAAAAGTTAAACATTTCCCGGATCAATGCCGGTAATGGGATCGCGCTTTTCCTGTACCCGGAAGGGTTTGACGATTTCAAGAAAATTGTGGAAGGAGTGATAGAGTGCAATTCTCACATAGCCGCATTGAACTGTTTGAAAGCTGCAAGCTCAAGTACAAAATGCGCTATCTGGACAGGATAAAGACCGATGCGCCCACCAATGCCGATAACGCCCTTATTCTGGGTACCGCCTTACATACGGGCATTGAACAGGACGTTGAAGCGGCAATAAAACAGTATTGTTTCAGCTATCCCATTATCACGGATGAACACATTAACGAGGTAATAAAGCTGGAAACAATCATCCCAATGGCAAAAGAGGTTTTGCCCCCTGGGGGGCAGTTTGAGGTACCGATCCGAACGCCGGATTTTGTAGGTTTCATTGATTATCTGGTACCTGTAGCAAGTGAAATCGTTGGGGAAGAAGCCTCATGGAATGGGGCCTTTTCTCCGATAGTTGAAGAATACTTTGACCTGTATGATTTCAAGTATTCCAACAATGCAGAGCATTACCAGGAAAGCGCTCAGCTCCATCTTTACAAATACTTTTGGGAGAAACAGAATCCGGGCAAGAAAATCCGTAACCTATATTTTCTGTTTGCCCCGAAAGTGACCCTTAAGCAAGGCGAAGATGAAAGCCTGTTTGCCTTTAGGCAGCGCATAAAGCATGAGTTAGACCGCGTTGCCGTAAGAACTATGTTTGTACAGTACGATCCGGGAAAAGTCATTGATTGGCTGCTGAAAGTGAAAACTACTTTTGAAGCCAAAGACTTCCCGCCGACAAAGAGCTATCTGTGCCGGTACTGTGATTTTCAAGAATATTGTGAGAAAGGATGGGACTACTTTATGCAGTTACCCGAAAACAAAAGACGGAATATTGAGGCCGTCACCAAGCGCACGATTTGGATTTATGGAGCGCCGTTCTCCGGCAAGACCACTTTCGCCAATGACTTCCCCGATCCCCTCATGCTGAATACGGATGGCAACTATAAGTTTGTGGATGCCCCCGTACTGCCCATTAAGGATGAAGTCAAGGTTGAAGGGCGGCACACTAAGCGCAAGCTGGCTTGGGAAATCTTCAAAGAGGCGGTTACAGAGCTGGAAAAGAAAGAGAACACTTTCAAGACCATCATAGTTGACCTTCTCGAAGATGCCTATGAGTATTGCCGCCGGTATATGTACCAGCAGATGGGCATTACCCATGAATCTGACGATTCTTTTAAGGCGTGGGACAAGGTACGGGGTGAATTTCTCAGTACCATGAAGCGGCTTATGAATCTGGACTATGAAAACATTATTCTCATTAGCCATGAGGATACCACGCGGGACTTGACCCGGAAAAGCGGGGATAAAATCAGTTCTATCAAGCCCAATATCCAGGATAAGGTAGCCGGTAAGGTAGCTGGTATGGTTGATGTGGTGGCCCGCGTGGTTTCAGATGATGGCAAACGCACGTTTAACTTCAAGTCGGATGAAGTGATTTTCGGCGGTGGGCGGCTTCATGTGGAAGAAACCGCTATCCCCCTCTCTGTTGAAGCCCTGTTTGCCGTGTATGACGATGCAAACAAGGGCAAGGGTAAATCTGCCCCTGCTGAGGACAAGCCCGCTACAGGCCGTAGACGGGGTAAGAAACAGGATGATGCTCCTTCTGAGGAAACTACACTCCCGGCAGAAGAAAAGCCTGTTAATGAGCCTGAGAGCGGCCCTAATAATGAATCCCCGGACACGTTGCCTAAGTGCCCGGATGCTGAGAGGATTTTCAAGCAGCATGAGGAAAGCGGCGGCGAAATCCCCCTTTGCAAGTCCATTGATGCGGGGCACCAATGCCATAGGGAAAACGGCCCTGATGGTTGCCCGCTGCTGAATACCCCCGCGCCGGAAACTGATCCGGCCCCGGATGCCGCCGAAGCTGACCCGCCCCGCCGTAGGCGCAAGGCCAGGGGGTAAGGCATGAAAGCCACGCTTTACTTAAAGGATGGCTCTACAAGCACCATATTCACCTTTAAGCAATTCCTGGACATGGTACAGGATTATATGGGGGACGATGTTGCAAAGTGGCTAGAGGGCCATTGCAGCGCCTTAGAAAAGGCCGCTGACCGTACCGCCGCCGCGATAGACACTGACCTTGCCAGCTATGAAGCAAGTCTTGAATCCAACGCCAGGGCTTTCCAGGATATCCAGGATGAAGCCGCCGCGATTATGAATGTGCTACAGGGTAAGCGGATCAACCGCGCGGCAATAACCTATAGCATACGCTTGATAGGGCAGATTATTTCTGATCAGATATAGAGAGGATGTTGTGCATGAATCCACCGCCCAACGGGGATTTTGGGAATTTCCAACCGTTGCTTGACGATTTTGTTGAAGCAATGCTCAGGGGCGGCTATAAGGCCCGCCACATGGCCCCGGATACGCCCAAGGCTACCGACTGTACCGCTGCCGCAAAGCTGGCTGCTGATACGGCAAAAATGCAGTACGATGCCTTTATCAAGGTAGGTTTTACGCCCGTACAGGCGTTTTCCCTATTAAAAATTCTGTTAAATAATGCAAAGAGAGGTAATTAACATGGCTGAAAACATTTGGGACAAGTTCGATTCTGAGTTCGACAGTGAGGAACTGGCAAAGGACATTGAGAACGCCGCCGATGGCGGCGGGGATTTTGAAGAAGTCCCCGATGATACCTATGAGGTGAAGATCACCACCTTGGAGCTGACCGAGAGCAAGACCCACAAGCCGATGGTGAAAACCGTCATGAAGATTTTGGACGGGCCGTATAAGGGCCGCTTGATCTTCTGGTACAAGGTACTTACTCAGGCGTTCATGTTCTCCAACAAGTACAAGAACGGCATGAACGACTTCCTTACCGGGCTGGTATCCGAGCTGGACAAACCCATGGAAATCCGCTTTAAGAACTGGAAGCAGTACCACACTCTGCTGCTGGATGTGATGGAAGCCATTGACGGCAACTTTGAGTATGCCGTGCGCAAGTGCCGGAACGAGAAAAACCCGGATTACACCGATTACTTCATTGATGAAGTGTACGCGCTGGAAGATTAACCGATAACTTCATCTAGGACGGGCCGGGGCAATGGGAAGCACATTGCCCCGAAACCCGTTTATATTGGAAGGGTGATAGCACTTGATTTTTTACGACTATGAGGTATTCCGCTATGACTGGATAGTGGTGTACATGGACACAAACGGCCGCAAAGAAACAGTTCTTCACAATGACCCGGATGCTCAAGAGAAATTCTATAGGGATCACCGGCGGGACATTTGGGTGGGGTTCAACTCCCGACATTACGATCAGTATATTTTGAAAGCTATCCTTTGCGGATTTAACTCCAAAGAAGTAAATGATTATATAATTGTCAAAGGTGAGCCGGGGTGGAAATTCAGTAGCCTTTTTAGGAAATTCCCCCTTTGGAATTATGATGTAATGCTTAATACAGATGTGGGGTTGAAATCGTTTGAAGGGTTCATGGGCAACGATATCAAGGAAACCTCTGTCCCATTCAACATTGACCGCAAATTAACGGACGAAGAAATTGCCGAAACGGTAAAATATTGTAGGCATGATGTTGAGCAGACCATGCAAGTGTTTTTGAAGCGGACAGAAGAATTTAACACTATGATGTACTTCATCAAACACTTTGGGTTAAGTATGGATTCTATATCAAAGACGAAACCTCAGCTTGCCGCTGAAATTTTGGGCGGCAACCGAAAAGGGGCGAGTTTCGGGGATGAATTTGATTTTCCGATACTTGATTGTCTGGAACTGAAAAAGTACAAGCATATTGCGGATTGGTATGCAAACCCTGACAATCACGATTACAGCAAAAAGCAGAAAAAGCAGATTGTGGCGGGGGTTGAACACACATTCGCGTGGGGTGGCGGCCATGGAGCAAGGGCGAAATATTCATCTTCCGGGGTGTTCTTGATTATTGACGTAACCGCTTATTACCCTTCTCTCCAAAAGAAATACCATTTTGGGTATAGGGTAATGAATCACCCTGAGAACTTTGAGTTCATCCACGACAGCAACATTGAATATAAGCGAAAAGGTGATAAAAAGGCCCGCCAGCCATTCAAAATAATGGATAATGCCATTTCTGGACAGATGAAACAAAAATCTTCGGCTTTGTATGATCCCATGAGCAATAATAGTATTTGTATAAATGGGCAACTACTCTTACTAGATTTAGTTGAGCATATTGAGCCGTACTGTGAGCTTATCCAAAATAACACCGATGGTATCATTGTAAAGTTGAAAGACTATGAGCACGATTTTGATATTCTGGATGATGTAGTGTATGAATGGGAGCAGCGAACAGGAATGAAGATGGACTTTGATACTTTCATAGGTACGATATACCAAAAGGATGTGAACAACTATTTGTTGGTCGATAGGCAGACGGGGGCAGTAAAAGCAAAAGGCGGCTATGTTATGAAGCTGAATGACCTAAGCTATGATTTGCCGATCATCAATAAAGCGCTGGTTGATTACATGATTAAGGGGATTTCCATTGAAAGGACAGTTTCAGAATGTCAAGACTTGCGAGAATTTCAACTTATCTCAAGGATTAGCAGCAAGTACACGCACATTCTTTATGGTGATACCGCAATTAAAGAAAAATGTATTAGAGTGTTTGCTTCACGATGGGGCAGTGATCCGGGGGTTCGGAAAGTTCATGCCAAAAGCGGAAAGCCCGCCAAGATAGCAAATAGCCCGGAGCATTGCTTCATATATAACGAAAATGTCAACGGTGTGGCGGTACCTTCCAGGCTTGATAAGGAGTGGTATATTAAGCTTGCAAAGAAGCGCTTAGCCGGGTTTGGGGTGGTGCAATGAAAACAATTTTTGTTAAGTGGGATACAGGCAATTTAACCCTGGACATTGAGCAATTCTTTCCCACTTCTCAGGCCAGAGTTAAAAAGCTGGTTAAAATAGTTAAACTGGATTGGGAGAACGGCGAAAACACCTTAGAGGATATCCGACTTTACCTGGAAGGGGAAGCCACACAAATTAGCTCTAACTTGTCTTGGATGGCACCAAAATTCAAGACCGCGCTTTCTGATCCAAAACAGGTTAAAGGAAATAAGCAAGTCAAAACAATGGCCGGATGGTACACCGCTGCAACCGCAAGAAAAAGACAACCTAAAGGCCCTGTTGAAATGGTATCAGCAGCTTGCCGCTATGACGTAAGAAGCGAGGTAAACCCCATGTTTTTCAAAGGATACATAAAGACAAAAAACAAAGAATCTCAGGAAAAGATTAAGGATAGAACTTCTTTTAGAACCTTAGAAGAGGTACAGGCTTTTCCTGAGTATGCAGGGGTTTTAACTCAAAACACAATGTTCGTTGATGTTGATGATTTTGAAGAATCTGAAATTCTTTTTGAAATTATCCAGCATTTCAAGTTAAAGTGCCGTGTCTATGCTACAAAACGGGGCAAGCACTTCCTTTTTAAGAACAATGGGATCAAGAGCAATAAGACCGCTAGTCCCTCTTGGAAAACGGCTATTGGGCTTATGGCCGATATCAAGCTAGGCTCAAAAAACTCCTATGAGGTTATTAAGTCTGAGGGGAAAGAGCGGCAAGTATTGTATGATACTGCTGAGAATGAAGAAGCCGATCCTGTTCCCCGTTGGCTCTTTCCTATAGAAACTTCCATGGAGTTTTTACACATGGATGATGGGGATGGGCGAAATCAAGCACTGTTTAATTACATTTTAACTTTACAGAGCAATGATTTTACGATTGATGAAATCCGCGAAACAATCAGGATTATCAACCAGTTTGTGCTTAGTGACCCCCTGGACGAAAAAGAACTAGAAACGATTTTGCGGGACGATGCTTTTAAGAAGCCGGTTTTCTTCAAAGAAAAGACTTTTCTCTTTGATAAGTTTGCGGCATATCTAAAAAGTAATTCGCACATTTTGAAAATCAACAATCAGCTTCACATATACCGGGATGGCATTTACATTAACGGTGCGGCAGATATTGAAAGCGAAATGATTAAGTTGATTCCCTCATTGAATCGTGCAAAGAGAGCTGAGGTATTGGCTTATCTTGATATAATGATCCGCGACAACACAAAACCGGCAGAAGCTAACTTAATTGCTTTTCAGAATGGGGTTTATAATGTGGCTGATGGCAGTTTTTCAGAGTTTACAAGCGAACACATTATCACCAATAAAATCCCGTGGAACTATGTGCCGGGGGCATACTCAGAGGTTGCGGATGGTGTTCTAAACCGCATTGCTTGTCACGATCCAGAAATCCGCGCCCTGCTGGAAGAAGCTATTGGCTATTGCTTTTATCGCCGAAATGAACTAAGGAAAGCATTTATCTTGACTGGCGGTAAACACAACGGTAAATCCACATTCCTTGCAATGGTGCAGAATTTACTTGGAGAGCAAAATATAGCCGCCCTGGATTTGAAGGAGCTGGGGGACAGGTTCAAAACTGCTGAGTTATTCGGCAAGCTGGCAAACATAGGGGACGATATAGGGGAAGAATTTATAGGAAACGCGGCTATTTTCAAAAAGCTGGTAACTGGTGACCGGGTATCAGTAGAGCGCAAGGGCCGTGATCCCTTTGAGTTCAACAACTATTGCAAGTTCCTGTTCTCTGCCAACAGCATACCCCGCATTAAAGACCGTACCGGCGCGGTGCTGGACAGGCTTATAATTATTCCCTTCAACGCTCAGTTTACCAAAGATCAACCCGGCTTTCAACCCTATATCAAGTATTCCTTGATGGAAGCGCCGGTAATGGAGTATTTGATAAACCTGGGCCTTGCGGGTTTGGATCGTATCATGTTAAACGATGGCTTTACTAAAAGCTCTAAGGTGCAGCAGGAACTACAAGACTATGAAGAAACAAATAACCCTGTATTGGCATTTATCCGGGATTGCAAGGAAGAAGATTTTCCGATTGAAAATGAACCTACCAATATTGTTTTCAAGCGGTATCATGAGTTTTGCCTTGCAAACGCCTTGCAGCCGCTAAGTAATGTAGAGTTTTCCAAACAGATTAAGCGGATAATGGGATTGGATATTGTTGATAAGAAAATTAACAACAAAAAGTGCAGGGTGTTTGTAAGAAGGAAAGGATGATTTAGCTTGCAAGAAAATAGTGGCACCCATTCTGTTTATGTGACTATGGGTGCAAGCAATCACACAGAGAGGGATAGGCACCCTGATGATTTTTACGCTACAGAACCCGCAGCTATAGAATTGCTTTTGAGCAAAGAAAAATTTGCACCTGAGATATGGGAATGCGCTTGCGGTATGGGGCATTTGTCCGAGGTTTTGAAAGCTCATGGATATAACGTCATTAGCACTGATCTAGTGTACCGGGGATATGGTGATCCTGAGCCGTTGAATTTTCTTTCCGAAACTTTGGAAGATTTTGAGGGTGATATTATCACAAATCCGCCCTATAAGTACGCTCTTGAGTTTGTAGAGCGGGCAATAGAAAGTGTAGCCCCTGGAAGAAAAGTGGCAATGTTTTTGAAGTTGCAGTTCTTAGAGGGGCAAAAGCGCAAGCAACTCTTTTTGAAGAATCCCCCGAAAACGGTTTATGTAAGTTCATCCAGGCTCTATTGCGCTAAAAATGGAGAGTTTGAACGATACAAAGACACAAAAGCTATCGCCTATGCTTGGTTTGTATGGGTAAAAGGCTTTATGGGTGATACTGTAATTAAATGGATTAACTGAAAGGATGATTAAAAATGGCAATCAAAGACAGCGGCGAACGCACACAGTTTGAGAGTGGAGCAATGCGGGATATGCACCAGGGCAAGGGCCGCATGGATTTATTACCCTGGGAAGCCTTGATTGAGGTTGCAAAGCATTGTGAGGAAGGGGCCGCAAAGTACGGGGAGCGGAACTGTGAAAAAGGTATTCCCATCCACAGCTTGATTGATAGCGGTTTCCGGCACTTAGCTAAGTACATGATGGGCATGGATGATGAACCCCATTTGAGGGCCGCAGCGTGGAACATTCTCTTTGCCCTGTACATGGAGATCAAACACCCGGAAATGCAGGATATTCCCACAAGGGCCGGGGATTGCCCCCCGGTCAATGAAGATAATTGGCGGTCGGATCGCCCCGAGGGGTGTTTCACTTGCAAGTACCAGTCCAAAGAGAGTTTCGAGCGCCCTTGTAACAGATGTATTCATAATGCACAGGAATACTACACGCCGGAAGAAAAGCCCAATCAAGCCGCTGTGCTGAACTGTAATACCTGTAAGCATTATCATGTCCCTACTGGGGAATATCCCTGTGCTGAATGTGATCCCGCTACTAAAAATCTGTTTGAAAGGAAGAATTGAGAAAATGACTGCTAAAGAACAATTCTCAGCCCTTATGCGGGGGTATATCCCGGATGAAATGTTTTCTTATCTAACATTCAGCGGTTATTTTGAAGCTCCAGCGGCCATGTCCCACCACGGGAACTATCCGGGCGGGCTATACGATCATTCTTACGCGGTGACAGAGAGCTTACTATTTTTGAGCAAGCGGCTGGGCCTTAAGTGGCAGGAAAAGCGCAGCCCCTATATAGTGGGTATGTTTCACGATTTGTGCAAGCTGGATGATTATAAGAAGGTCAACGGGGTTTGGCAGCGGGACGAAAAAGCCCGTCCTGGGCATGGTGAAAAATCCTGGCTCATGCTTGCATTACACATGGATTTGACAGAGGAAGAAATGTTCTGTATTCGCTGGCACATGGGAGCGTTTGACGATAAAGCCAAGTGGAAATGCTACACGAAAGCAATAGCGAGATACCCCAATGTGCTTTACACTCATACCGCCGATATGATAGCTTCTCAGGTAATGGGGGTTTGAAAAATGAACTTCAAAAGGCACAGCGGCAAGATCTTTGGGGTAACGCTGAATGCAGCAGAGCGGCGGGCAATCCGGCGTTATGATATGGGAATTGCCTCGCTTGAATGCGGGGGCAAGCTGGAAAGCGACAATGGTAATGGCGCTTTGATGCGTATTCTACCTGTAGCGCTCTACTCTGATAGTGTGCAAGATGTAGAAAAGGCCACGACTTTGACCCATGCACATTCAATTTCTCGTATTACTAACCTGTCATTTTGGTGCTTGTGCCAGGAAGTGCTTTTTGGTGCGGGAGTTAAAGAGGGTATCCGGGAAATCAAATGGCAATGCGCTCCACCTTTCAACCGTCTGCCCTACCTGGATACTCTGACCCGTGACGAAATCCGCAGCAGCGGTTATGTGGTGGATACGCTGGAAGCGGCCTTGTGGTGTATCCTCAAGACCGACAACTACCGGGATTGTGTGTTGATGGCCGTAAACCTGGGCGAAGATACAGACACAGTAGCAGCAGTGGCCGGGGGCCTTGCCGGTATCGCTTATGGTATTGGGGGCGAGAAGGGTATACCCGAGGAATGGATTAAGCAGATTCCCCGGCGAGAGTGGATCGCGAAATTGTGTGCAAAAGTTGAAAGTTAAGTTTCAAAAGCGGTTCATGATGAAGTTAAACATGAACCGATCTTCCACCTGATCTTGAACCGTTCTAAACCCTAGAAAACATTGGGTTTTTTCGGTTAAATCTAGTTAAAGTTCAAGGGGTACAAGATGAAATCAACTTCTTTTTAGAAAAAAGAAACAGTAAAAGCTTCCGGGAAATTTCCGGCAAAATAAGAATATATAAGGGATAAGGGCTTTCATCTTGAACCCGAGGAACCGAAAGCCGGAAACCCTAGTAAACTCTAAGGAAAACGAATAGTTATAAAAAACATTAACGCGGAACCGTCCGAGGGCCGAACAATCAAAAGAAAATGCTTGTATGCCCAGTGTTTTCTAGGGCTGAGCGGTTTTTTCGGACGGTTCCACATTAAAGATAATTATCACTGTATTTGAGGTGAGGCAATGAAAGTAAAGGACTACTTGCGGGAAATTCGGCGGCTTGAGGGCGCTATTACCCGCAATCAACAGGAAAAAGAAATCCTCTATGCCAAGCTGACCGGGCGAGCAATATCTTATGAGGGTGAGCGGGTGCAGACTTCCGGGGCCGGTGATCCGATGGCTGATGTTATCGCTAAGGTGATAGAGCTTGACCATGAGATCAGCGAACAGACGGTGAAGTATTTTGTCCGGCTGCATGAAATCAAGGAGCAGATAGAACAAGTAGGTAACGAAGAATTTGTTACCCTGTTGCATAAGCGTTACATAGAGGGCAAAAGCCTTGAGGCTATAGCAGTTGATATGAATTATACTTATCAACATACAAGGCGCTTGCACGGCTGGGCATTACAGGCTTTTGAAGAAAAATTTGCGGAAAAGATAGCAGAATATGAAAGATGCTACACAATGCTACATTCAGATGTGCTATAATGGTAGTGTGAGATAATCCGGGGGAAACCCCGGATTTTACTTTATCTTGGAGAAGGTGAGTTTGTGGGCAGGCCCAGGAAGTTTAAGACGGCAAAAGCGCTGGAAGAAGCGTGGGAAGATTTTAAGGTTTGGTGTGATAATCAATCGGTGCTGACCCATGAGTTCAGCGCTAAAAACTCCGAGTTTGTGAGTAAGGCGCTTAAGCGCAGTATCACATACACGATTGAGGGGTTTTGCGTTCATGTCGGACTGGCAAGGCGGGCCTTCTATGACACCTATGCAGATGATCCGCGTTTTTCGCACATTGTTACGCGCATGAAAGAAGAATGTGAGATTGATGCCCGCATGAAATTTGAATTGGGCATGATTGATCCGAAACTTGCCGCCCTTTGGATGAGCAAGCACGGGTACAGCACCAAGACAGAAAACAACGTATCGGGATCGGTGCCGGTAGTAATTTCCGGGGATGATGAACTTGAGGACTAGCGGCCAGCGGGTACACTTGCCGGAAGTGGTGGGCAAGGGGTATAAAACCTTCTGGAATTGGAAAGGCCGCTACAGGGTATGCAAGGGCAGCCGTGCCAGCAAGAAAAGCAAGACAACGGCTCTGTGGTATATCGTGAACATGATGAAGTACCCGGATGCTAACTTGCTTGTGATCCGCAAGGTATTCCGTACCCTCAAAGATAGCTGCTTTACAGAATTGAAGTGGGCCATAAACCGCCTGGGGGTACAAGAGCATTGGGAAATCAGAGAAAGCCCGCTTGAAATGACATTTACCAATCGGGACGGTAAGCAGCAGAAGATTTTCTTTCGCGGCCTGGACGATCCCTTAAAGGTAACATCTATCACGGTCGAGCATGGCTATTTATGCTGGGCCTGGATTGAAGAAGCCTATGAGCTGGGCAATGAAGATGATTTTAATATGCTGGATGAATCCATACGAGGTGCCATTCCCCCGGAAACGAAACTGTTTAAGCAGATAACTTTGACGTTTAACCCATGGAATGAACATCACTGGATCAAGAAGCGGTTCTTTGATAACCCGGACGCTCAGACCCTTGCAATGACTACCAACTACCTGTGCAATGAATGGCTGGATGATGCAGACCGCACAGTATTTGACACTATGAAAGCCAATAACCCCCGCCGCTACCGCGTGGCCGGTTTGGGGGATTGGGGCATAGTGGACGGTGTAGTGTATGAGAATTGGGAAGAAAAGGCATTTTCAGTGCAGGAGATCACCCGGCTTGCGGGCATTCATTCTGTGTTTGGCCTTGACTTTGGCTATACAAACGATCCTTCCGCGCTCTTTTGCGGTCTGATAGATCAAAGCAGCAAAACCCTTTGGGTATTTGATGAACTTTACCAACGGGGCATGAGCAATGAACTGATAGCGGAAGAAATCAGCAAGGCCGGGTATGCCAAAGAGCGTATCAAGGCCGATTGTGCAGAGCCAAAGAGTATTGACCGGCTTTATACTTTGGGCCTTTCCCATATTCAGAAATCCCGCAAGGGGAAGGATAGCGTAAATGCTGGTATTGACTTCATCCAGGACTATCACATAATCATTCACCCTAAGTGTGTGAATTTTATCACAGAGATAAGCAACTACACCTGGGATACGGATACCAAGACCGGCAAAAAGTTAAACAAGCCGATTGACGATTTTAACCACCTTATGGATGCTATGAGGTATGCCCTTGAAGATATCCTGATAGGGCCAACTTTCAGCTTTGATTAACAGGCTAGTAACAAGAGATCGCACAACGCCGCATTTCACGGGGCTTGTGCGATTTGTGCGTATATTATGCAATAAAAAGGGTGATTGTATGCTTTTCATGGAAACTGAAACCGCCCGGATCAACCGCTTGATTAAGGCGGGGGCTTCCGTAGGGCTGACTGAACTTGAATTCTTTGCCCGTGAAATTGTGGCTTGGGAAAAATCCCCTGAGAGGGAAGAGCAAATCTGTGGGGAAGCCTATTACAACGGGGAACATGACATTTTGAATCGGAAAAGAACCGCCATTGGCCCCGATGGAAAGTTGATCGTGGTGGAGAATCTCCCCAATGCCCAGGTGATTGATAACCAGTATGCAAAGATGGTGGATCAGAAAACCAATTACTTTGTTGGTAAGCCCTTTTCTTTTAGCTGTGACAACAAAAATTATGTTGATATTCTGAACAAGCGGTTTAACGCCGCTTTCCGCCGTACCCTGAAATATGTAGTAGAAGATGCCCTGAACGGCGGTAAAGGCTGGTTGTTCATCCATTACGATGAAAAGGGTGAGCTGTCCTTCAGGCGCTTTCCCGCCTATCAGGTGTTGCCTTTCTGGGCGGATGATGATCATACTATTTTGGATGCCGCCGCCCGATTGTATTTGCAGGAAGTGTGGGATGGCTTTACAAAGAAGATTGTTAAGCGGGTTGAACTTTTCAAACCTGATGGGGTTTACCGGTATATGTTGGAGGGTTCCACGCTGATCCCGGATGTGGAATTGGGGGACTATACCCCATATATCACGGTTAAAACGGGTGAAAAGGTGGAGGGTTATAATTGGGATCGGCTTCCACTGATTGCTTTCAAGTACAACAAAAAGGAAATCCCCCTGATTCACCGGGTAAAATCGTTACAGGATGGGATTAACGCCCTGTTATCTGATTTTGAGAACAACATGGAGGAAAACCCCCGGAATACTATTCTAATCTTGCGGGATTATGATGGTGAAAACCTTGGGGAATTCCGCCGTAACCTTGCGACCTTTGGTGTGGTGAAGGTTCGGGAAAATGGCGGGCTTGAAAGTTTGGCCGTTGTGGTCAATGCTGATAATTATAAGGCAATCTTGGAATTGTTCAAAAAGGCCCTGATCGAAAACGCCAAAGGCTATGATGCCAAAGACGATCGCTTGTCCGGCAATCCAAATCAGATGAATATTCAATCAATGTATTCTGATATTGATTTGGACACAAACGGGATGGAAACCGAGTTCCAGGCCGCTTTTGAACAACTCTTGTGGTTTGTGAATCAGGATTTGAAAACCAAAGGGGCCGGGGATTTTGAACAGGAAGAAGTTACAGTTATTTTCAACCGTGACATTCTAATCAATGAAACTGAGGCTATTGCTAACTGTCAGGCTTCCACTGGTATCATTTCCACGGAAACGATTGTTGAACAGCACCCTTGGACAAAGGATGCTAAAGCAGAAATGGAACGCCTTAAAAAAGAGAAGGAAGAAGCTATGGCTGATTATATGGGCGCTTTCCCACTCAAGCCAAAAGCCGCTTCCAGTGATTCCAATGGGGATCAGGGCGGGGATTAAGGGGAAATTTCCGCCTTTTCCTATGCCGGGGAAATATATAGGTTCAAGGTTTTCACTCCTGGCCTTGGCCGGTGCAATTCCGGCCCCCGGTATTATATGGCGTGTTGGTCAAGAGGTTAAGACACCGCCCTTTCACGGCGGGATCATGGGTTCGATTCCCGTACACGTCACCAATAACACAATAGGAGGGCTGGCCCCGTGAAAAATTCAGAATATTGGCGGGGCCGCTTTTCCATTCTGGAAAACGCCGCCCATATTCAGGCCAATAGATGTATTTCTGACCTGGAAAGAATCTATCAAGAAACTGAACAATCTGTTAGGACTGAGATAGAAAGCTGGTATGAGCGCTTCGCCGCCAACAATGGGGTTAGCCTTTTTGAAGCCAAACGCTTATTGACTACCGGCCAGTTGGAGGAATTCAAGTGGAGTGTGAATCAATACATTCAGGCGGCGCAAAAGGCCAATCTTTCCCCTGAGTGGATCAGAAAGCTAGAAAATGCTTCCACCCGGTTTCATATTGGGCGGCTGGAAGCCATTCAATTACAAATCCAACAGCAGATTGAACTTCTGTACGGAAATCAGCTTGATAGCGTGGACAATCTTCTAAAGGGGATTCTGTCTAATGGCTACACCCATTCTGCCTATGAACTGCAAAAGGGGCTGGGCATGGGATGGGATATCACCGCCTTGGATCAAAGGAAGCTGGAAACTCTGCTTTCAAGGCCCTGGACGGGGGACAAGAAAACCTTTCGGGATAGGTGCTGGGAGCATAAGGCCAATTTGACCACTGGAATTCAAACCGCCTTAACTCAGGGCCTTCTTCGGGGGGACAGTTCCCAGACCATAACGGATGCCGCAAAACACAAGTTTGGTGTTTCCAGATACAAGGCCGGGCGGCTGGTACATACGGAAACAACCTACTTCAACGCCGTTTCAGCTTTGGAAACCTACAAAGATTTAGACGTTGAAGAAATTGAAATTCTTGAAACCTTGGATCGCCTTACCTGTGAGATATGCCGTGATTTGGATGGAAAAGTTATCCCCATATCCCAATATGAACCGGGGGTAACTGTTCCGCCCTTTCACCCCAGTTGCAGGGGAACAACTTGCCCACACTTTGATGATGGGGATTTTGAACGCATTGCCCGGAAGGATAATGGGGAAAAATTCTTTGTCCCGGCCAACATGACTTATTGCCAATGGGAACAGGCTTTTCTCGGTGGAGGATCGAAAAGCGGGTTGACCCCGGTAACTGTTGCGAAAGTGATCCGGGATTACAATTCCGAATTTGGTAAGAAATTTGGAAAAGACCATTATGATCAACTAAGGGATCGTGTGGATGCCTGCGCAAACCCTGACCTTCAGACTGTGTGGGAAAAATATGAAGGCCAAATCAAGGTTGCCGATGCAAACCATAAGGGCGGGGCATACTGTTCAGGTAATAATATTTATCTAAATATTGGATCGGATGCTAAAGGCCGTTCATGGAGCGCCCCCTATGCAACTACCTTCCATGAAAGCGGCCACGCTATTGACGGGTTGACCGCCCACCTTGGAAACGCTAATGGGCAATGGCATTTTTCGTCAACTTATATGGATGGAGCGTTCCCTAAAACTATTAAAGCTGAAGTCGATGATTGGGTTAAATCAGTTCTTTCCGATATGAAGGCCCATCAAACCGACCTTCAATATTTTGTTCAAAAAGGCTGGATGGCACAATCTACGGCGGATTATTACACGGCCTATGGTGGATTCAAAGTAAGAAAGTCTTATGCTTATTCCACTGTTCAAGCTGAAGTGAAATCACTGACCCCGTTGCAATGTGGTGATCTTTCTGATATATTAGAAGGGGCTACCCGTGGAAAGATTGCTTGTGGTATTGGACATGGGGCCGGTTCTTACTGGACAAACCGAACTTCTAATGGGGTTGAGTGGGGGCTTGCAACTGAAGCGTTTGCCGAAATGACTTCTGCAACAATGACTAACCCTGAAAGTTTGGCAACAATCAAAAAATACCTTCCCAAATCTTATGCTATGTATGAGGATATGTTGAAGGTGATTGCAAGTCAGCCTTGAAAGGTGTGATACCATGATTGAACTAATTGAACAATACCTTAACCAGTTCAATGAAAATTTTCCTCTGTATGCCTTAATGGGTGTTGAGGAAGCGGAAATAGAAGCCATTATTCAGGATTGCTTGGACAAGGGAACCCCATACCGGCCACCTGAAATGGATGAAAAAAACCTATACTGATGATTGAACCGCCTACTAAGGCGGTTTTTTCATACCGTTTCGCCGCTTAGAACTGTTTCGGCGGTAAACAGAACGGTTCAAATTCGTGGTTCCTTACCCACGGTAAAAAAGGATTTTGAAAGGAAGGTATCAGCTATGACAAAGGAAAAACTGATGGAAATGGGCCTGACTGAAGAACAGGCAAACAAGGTTATGGAGGGCCTGAACGGTTCCTTTGTGACCAAGACCCGCTTCAATGAGGTAAATGAGGAATTGAAAACGGCCAAGGCCACGATCACTGAACGGGATGGGCAGTTGGAAACCCTGAAGAAATCCGGGGCCGATGCCGCCACCCTTCAGGGACAGATTGCCCAGCTTCAGGCGGACAATGCCCAAAAGGACAAAGACCACGCCGCCGAGATCAAGAAAATCAAGGTTGACAATGCCGTAAAAGAAGCCTTGATTCAGGCAGGGGCTATCAATCCCGCCACCGTTACCCCGCTGTTGGCCGCTTTTCTGGAAAAGGCCGATCTTGCCGATGATGGTACTATCCGGGGGCTGTCGGATGAAATTTCCAAGCTGGCAAAGACGGAAGGCACAAGTTTTCTGTTCAAGACTGCTGATACCTCTACCACTCCAACAGTTTCCGGCGCTTCCCCTGCTGGGGGCGGCACGGTAAACCCCAGCACCAAAGCTGGCGCATATGAAACCCGCTTGACTGATGCCCGGAAGGCCGGAAATGCCGCCCTGGCTGTAGCTATCAAGCGGGAAGCCGCCGCAGATGGTGTTGAACTATTCTAAAATTAAATTCTATTAAAGAAAGGATGTTTGATTTATGCCTAACTCTGTAAATGGCACTGGCAACACTTTTAATCTGCCCAACTTCGCCGGGGAACTGTTTACCGCTTCCCCTACCCGTACCCCGTTTCTGTCCATGATCGGCGGCTTGTCCGGTGGGCGCAAAACCGACAATGACCGGTTCCCTACCGGCCAGTTGTACGAATTCCCCGAACCCGCCCAGCCGGGTATTTCTGAAACGGCTTCCGAAACGGCCCCCGAGGCCACGGCGATTGTGCGTGAACAGAAATACAACGTCACGCAGATTTTCCATGAAACTATTTCCATCACCTACGCCAAACAGGCCAACCGGGGCAAGCTGTCCGGCCTGAATACGGCGGGACAGGCGGCAAACCCCACTTCGGAACTGGATTGGCAGATTGCCCGCCGCCTGGAAAAGATTGCCCGTGATGTGGAACACACTTTCATCAACGGCATTTATGCTGAAGCTACTGCCGCCAATGTGGCGAACAAGACCCGTGGTATGCTGGAACTTTGTTCCACCGGCACCCACATTGACGCTGGCGGCGCTGAGCTGACTGTTGATCTGCTGAAACAGTTGTTCAAGGCCATGGCGGATGCCGGGGCCTTTTTCGGCAACATGGTTCTTTTCTGCGGTTCTGAACAGAAGCAGAGGATCACCAGCCTGTATGAAAAGCAGTTGTCCTATAACGCCCCGGCCCCCCGGAATGTGGGCGGCATGAACATTCAGAAGCTGGAAACAGACTTCTTTGAAATGGGTATCTGCTACAACCCCTTCATGAAGCCCGGCACTTTGGGTGTATTTGATGTTTCTGTGTGCGCTCCGGTATTCCAGGATGTTCCCGGCAAGGGTACATTGTTCCTGGAGGACTTGGCGAAAGTGGGCGCTTCTGACCGCAAGCAGATTTACGGGGAAATCGGCCTTGATCACGGCCCTGCTTTTATGCACGGCACTATTACCGGCCTGAAGGACAGCGGCGCAACCGCCACGGAATAAGGGGAGGAACGCAAGATGTTTACTATTTCTGGAAAACAGAAGTTTGGGGCGGTTTGGCATGATGGGCGCTGTATTGTCCGTTTTACTAAAGGCGTGGCCCATGTGGATAACCCGGAAGATGCCAAATATCTGGAAAGTTTGGGCTACACGGTAGAGGGTCAGCAGATGCCCCAGGAACCGCCCCCGAGTGAACCGGATGGGATTACACCCCCTGCGGACGATCCCGCCCCTGATGGGGCACCGAGCGAACCGGATGGGGATTCCCCCACGCCTGAACCCGAAGAAGTTCCGAAAATGGGTGTGAATTCCCGCCGTGGGCGCAAAGCCAAGTAAGAAAGGCGGGTGAACCCGTTGCGTGAAGATGTTATTTCCCTGTTAAATGCTTTTGGCGTAACGGGGGCGGAGGCTGATCCGCTGATTGATTTTGTCTTGGATTCCGTGGTGGAGCGTGTCAAGAATGAAACCAATCTAAATACAATTCCCGAGGGCTTGAAAAAATTGGCCGTGGAAATGGTCTTGGGGCAATACCTGAGCCTAAAGAAAAACCTTGGGCAGTTAGAGGGCTTCGACCTGGAAGCGGCGGTCAAGCAAATCCAGGAAGGGGACACCAACACGGTTTTTGCCATTGGGGAGGGCAACACTACCCCGGAACAGCGCTTAGACACGCTGATCAACTACCTGATAAATGGGCGAAACCGTGAATTTATCCGGTATAGGAGGGTGGTTTGGTGAACGCACAGAGAAAAGCCCTTGAACGGATGTGGAAAGACCGTTGTACCATCCTTTGCCAAAAGAAGGTGACAAACCCTGATACCAAGTTGACGGATTTTGAAGAAGCTCCGCTTTTGGAAGATGTGCCCTGCAAACTGTCTTTTGAAAAATTAACTTCAACCGATGGTGATAACGTGGCCGCAAAATTTCAAAATGTGAAACTATTCTTGTCACCTGATATTCAGATTCCGGCAGGATGCAAAATCATTGTGAACAGGTTCAATGAAGTTCAGCGAGAGTTTATTTTTTCCCATAGTGGTGAAGCGGGGGTTTTCACCCATCACCAAGAAATATACCTGGAACTTTGGAAAGGGTGGGCCTGATGGCACGATGGGGGAAGGCTGATTTCAAAGAACTGAAAGCCTTGGATGAAAGGCTGGTTCGATTGTCGGAAGTGGATTTTGATACCTTTTGCCGCAAGCTGGCGAAGAACATAGCGGCCCGCCTGTTAAGTCGGGTTAAGAAAAGAACCCCCGTTGGTGTGGCCCCTGAAGGGCTGGGTGCAGACACTCAAGCCAAGTATTGGAGCGGCTACACCGGGGGAACTTTGCGGGATGCCTGGACAATTCTTCCGGTTGAAAAGATCGGGAATGAATATGTTGTAACCGTTATTAACCCCACAAAATATGCCAGTTATGTTGAATACGGCCACCGGCAAAGGCGGGGGCGCTATGTTCCAGCCCTTGGGAAAAGGTTGACTGCTACATGGGTAAAAGGGCAATTCATCATGACGATCGCCGCCCAGGAAGTTGAAAATATGCTTCCGGGCTTAGTGGAACAGAAACTATATTCATTGTTGAAGGATGTGTTCTAATGCTGAATGAGATCATAAAAGGTATTTCAATCAAATTGAACGCCGCCTTTGGTGATGGGTATGAAATCTATGACAAAGATGTTGAACAGGGTTTAACTGAACCCTGTTTTTTCATTGACGTTTTGAAACCCGAGATAACCCCCTTGTTGGGAACCCGTGGTATCAGGCGTAACCCGTTTGATATTCATTACTTTCCCAAGGATTCCAGAGACAATGGCGAAATGTACGCTGTGGCCGAAAGGCTTATGTATGAGTTGGCCTTTATCACTGTTCCTGGCGGGGATCAGCTACGGGGTACAAAAATGGCCTATGAAATTGTGGAGGGTGTTCTTCATTTCTTTGTGAATTACAATCTGACGGTTATCCAACCGCTTGAATGGATTCCAATGGAAACACTGACCACCGATGTTGGCACAAAGAAAGGGTGATTAAATGGCAGTCAACAAAGAGAAAACCGGCCCGGCCACCTTTACGAAAGCCCATATTTTGACTTTCAAAAAGTGCCGGGAACGGCGTGATCTGCTGTCCGTCCTGTTGGAGGATGGTAAGGAATACACCATTGATCAGGTTGATTCCCTGATCAATGAGTTCATGAAACCCAAAGGGAAAGGTAAGGTGAAGTAACTATGGCCCTTGGCGGCGGTACATTCTTAGTTCAAAACAAAATCCTTCCCGGCGCTTATATCAACTTCATTTCCGTGGCATATGCAAGCGCCACCCTGTCAGATCGTGGGGTTGCTACTATCCCGCTGAGTATGGAGTGGGGGCCGGAAGGCAGGGTGTTCACTGTGGAATTGGCTGAATTCCTGAAAGAAAGTCAGAAAATCTTCGGGTATGCCTATACCGCTGATGAACTGCTTCCCATGCGTGAGATTTTCAAACACGCCAAAAAGGTTCACTTCTTCCGGCTGAACATGGGCGGCAAAAAGGCCGCTAACACGTTTGCTACGGCGAAATATCCCGGCGCACGGGGTAATGATCTGCGGATCGTGATTGAAGCCAATGAGAACAGCACCGAGGAAAAGCCGCTTTATGATGTGGGCACATACCTTGGCACCGTTCAGGTGGATTACCAGGAAGCTATTTCTGTTGTAGCTGATTTGCAGGCCAATGATTTTGTGGACTGGAACAAAGACGCAACATTGGCGCTGACCGCGACCATGCCTTTGACTGGCGGCGAAACCGGGGCGGTGGAGGATGCCGCCTATCAGACATACCTTGACCAGATGGAAAGCTATACCTACAACGCTATGGGGTGTACGTCTACCAATAAGGTGATCAAGGGTCTGTTTTCCGCCTATAATCAGCGGATGCGGGATGAAGTGGGCAAGAAGTGTCAAGTGGTGGTGTTCAATCACCTTGCCGATTATGAAGGCGTGGTAAGCGTCAAAAACGGGTTGGAGGGTGATAAGGAAAACCCGGCTTTGATTGCCTGGACAACCGGGGTTGTCGGCGGCACTGAGGTAAACAAGTCGGCCACCAACATGAAGTATGATGGCGAATACACCATTGATACTGACTACACCCAGACCCAGCTTGAAAACGGGATTAAGGAAGGCTCTTGGATGTTCCATGTGGTGGATGATAAAGTTGTGGTATTAACCGATATCAACACCTTTGTTTCCATCACGGATGAAAAATCCCCGGACTTTTCCAGCAACCAGACGATCCGGGTTCTGGATCAGATCGCCAATGATATTGCGGTTCTGTTTGCCAACAAGTATATTGGCAAGGTTCCCAATGATGAATCTGGCCGGTTGAGCCTGTGGCGGGATATCACCAAGCATCATGAACAGCTTCAGCAGATCAGGGCGATTGAAAATTTCAACCCTGAAGATGTGACAGTAGAAAAAGGCGATACCAAAAAGGTGGTAGTGGTAACGGACTATGTTTCCCCCATAAACGCTATGGAACAGCTTTACATGACTGTTTGGGTACAGTAAGAAAGGGGGAATAAACTATGAATGGCAACGGTACACCGATCATGCACGCAAGGGACGCTATTTCCGCTTCCTTGGCTGAGTGCTTTGTCACCATTGAGGGCAACCGGTATAATTTCATGCAGATGATTAACCTGGAAGCCAACTTTGAAAAGACAAAGAGCGAAGTCCCCATTTTGGGCAAACCCGGCAAGGGCAATAAATCCACCGGTTGGAAAGGCACCGGAAGCGCCACCATGCACTATAACAGTTCTATCATGAGGGAACTGTTTGTTCGCTACAAGGAAACCGGGCAGGATATCTATTTTGATATCCAAGTCACCAATGAAGATCCCACTTCTACGGTTGGGCGGCAAACTGTTATCTTGGTTGACTGCAACCTGGACGGCGGCACACTGGCACATTTTGATGCTGATGCGGAATATCTGGATGAGGATATGGACTTCACCTTTGAGGATTTCCAGATGCCCGAAAAGTTCACTATGCTGGAAGGCATGATGTAAAGGAGCGGCCCCGGCCCTGCTGTCAAGTCGGGCCGGGTATAATTTTTTCATAATAAGGAGTAATGTTCTATGGCGAACAAGGTCACGGTTCTTAATAATGATCTTTCCGCTTTTATGGCTGAAAATGCCATTAAGGTGGAAAATATCAAGTTTGTACCTTCCGCCCGGTTTCTTTCCAAAGAGATTGATTCCAAAACCGGCGAAAGGAAACCTATGGAATGGGAAATCAAGACTATCACAAGCGAGGAAGATGAAACCCTGCGGAAATCGTGTAGCAAAAAGGTTCCGATTTCCGGTAAGCGCGGCCAGTATCAGAGGGAAACCGATTTTGATGCCTATTTGGGCAAGCTGGCGGTTGCCTGTACTGTATTCCCCAACCTGAACGATGCCGCCCTTCAGGACAGCTACAAAGTTATGGGTGCTGATACCCTACTGAAAACGATGCTGACCCCCGGCGAATACGCCGATTATCTGGCGAAGGTTCAGGAGGTTTGTGGTTTTGACACAACCCTTCAGGATGAGGTAGACGAAGCAAAAAACTCATAAATGAAGGTGATCCAGAAAGCGTTATCGCCTACTATTGCCTTCATAAACTCCATTTACTCCCTTCTGAATATTTGAATTTGCCACGGCGGGAAAAGGCGTTTGTTATAGCAGCTGTGGAAATCAAAATGGAAAGGGACAAAAAGCGCCAAAAAGAACTTGAACGCAAGCGTAACCGAAAACATTAAAAATGGGTGGTGGAATTGATCAATGGCTACAATCAAAACGGCCTTACGCCTTTACGATGGAGTTACGGCCCCATTACAGAGTATGCACCAGGCCATGAACATTGTATTGAGTAGCTTTGAATCTATGCAACAGGCTTCAGGCAATTCCGTTGATGTTTCCGCTATCCAAGATGCCCGTGAAGAACTTGCCCGAGCCGGAGCCGCCTTTGATACAATCGAAGATAATATCCGGCAAGCCGATCATGAACAGCAAAGATTTAATAATGATGTGCGTGGCGGATCGTCCGCCGCCAATGACCTGATGGGCAAAATAAAGGGGATTGTTGCCGCCCTAGGAGCGGCCCAAGGGCTGAAAAAAGCCGTTGATTTGTCTGATCAGGTGGTAAGCACGAAAGCACGGTTAAATGTGCTAGTGGACGATGGCGGGAGCCTTTCCGAGTTGGAGGGGGAAATAATGGCTTCCGCCCAGCGTTCACGATCCGCCTATTTCAGTGTGGCGGATGCCGTTTCCAAATTGGGAAACAATGCGGGAGAAGCCTTTGGAAACAACATGGATCAAATCATTGCTTTTTCCGAGTTGGTGAACAAGCAATTTGTTCTGAGCGGCGCAACCGCACAAGAACAAGCCGCCGCAATGCTTCAGCTAACCCAAGCTATGGGTTCTGGCGTGTTGCGGGGTGATGAACTTAATTCAATCTTTGAGCAAGCCCCCGGCCTGATTAGAAACATTGCAGATTATATGGGCGTTTCAGTCGGTCAAATACGGGAACTTGCTTCTGAGGGGGAAATTACCGCCAATATCGTAAAAAACGCTATGTTTTCTGCGGCGGATGAAATAAACGCAAAATTTGACCAAATGCCTAAAACCTGGGGCCAGATATGGACTTCTATGCAGAATCAGGCCCTTTCCGCTTTTGAACCCGTTTTAATCAAGATAAATGAGATGTTCAACAGCGCACAATTCCAGCAAGTAGCAGATGGCATTATTGCCGCCCTTTCAAATATAGCTATGGCCGCTTCAAATGTTCTGGATTTCATGATTATGGCCGCTTCATTCATCATAGATAATTGGAGTTGGATAAGTCCCATTTTTTATGGTGTTGCGGCGGCTGTGATTGCTTATCAGGTTGCCAGCCTTGCGGCGGCGGCCGCACAAGCTATTTTGAATGGTGTTATGTTTATGTCACCTATGATGCAATACGCATTGATCATAGGTGGTGTAGTTGCGGCGGTTATGCTACTGACTGAAGTTTTCGGTTCTTTGGGTGATGCTATCATGGTAGTATCAGCGGCGGTTTTCGTTCTGAATATGGCCCTGAACGCCAACCCTATTATAGCTATCGCTTCAGCGATTTTGTTTGTAATTGGCCTGTTTGTAAAGTGGGCTGAAACCGTTGGCGGCTTTAGAATTGTATGGCTGATTGTGGTGGATGCCATTTTGACCGCTTGGGACAATCTGAAAATTGGCTTCTGGACTGGCGTTTTTTGGGTTCAAAATTTGCTCGATAGTATGTCAATGTCTTTCGCTATTGCCGGGGCTAATATTTCCGGTTTTATCGGGGATATGAAGGTAAATGTGCTAAGTATTCTTCAGGCTATGGTGAACGGGGCTATTGACTTGATCAATGCCTTTATTAACGCTGTTAGTAGTATTCCAGGGGTATCAATCCCCCCAATCCAGCACGTCACTTTTGCCGCCACAGCGGCCATTGAAAACACTATGAGTAAAATAACCAGTGGAGCGGCACTAGGGGCCAAGGCGGGGCAAATTGCCCTAAATAAAGGCAACCGTGCTGGTACTCTGGCAGATATGCGCGCCCAAGCTGATGCCGATCATGCTTCAAGGCAGATGAATATAAAAATATCGCAAATCAACGGCCAAATCAAAAATGGCATGGATGCTTTGGCCGATAATGCAAAGGGCGCACTATCTCAGTATACCAACATGGGCGGTGGTATGGCCGGTATAGGGGATGTAGGGGCATATTCTGGCGGCGGTTCTGGGCTGGGCAATGATGTTGGTGGGATCGCCGGTGATACTGCCGCTATGCGGGATTCCTTGGATATCGCTGAAGAAGATTTGCAATATTTACGGGACATTGCAGAACGTGAAGTTATCAACCGTTTCACTACTGCTGAAATCACAGTTGAACAACAGAACACCAACTATATTGACCAAGATACTGATCTGGATGGGATAATGGATGCCTGGGCCTATGACTTTGGGGAAAAACTGGAAATCTCTGAGGAAGGGGTGCATACCTGATGGCTTACAAGATGTATATGGATGATGTTCTCATACCCATTACCCCTAAAAAGGTTCAGATGAAAATCAACAATCAAAATAAGTCTTTGACATTGATAGGCGGTGAGGAAATTAACATTCTCAAAAGCGCCGGTTTAACTGATGTTACATTTGACCTGTTACTTCCCCAAGTTCCTTACCCCTTTGCGGCTTCCCCTGAAAAGGCTGAATACTACTTGAACAAGTTTGAAAAGCTGAAAACAAGTAAACAGCCTTTTCAGTGGATTCTTAACCGGCAAATGCCCAAAGGGGCAAAGCTGTTTTACACCAACTTAACTGTTTCTCTGGAAGATTATCAAATTGTTGATGATGCCAGTGAAGGATTTGATATAACAGTCAAGGTGAACTTAAAACAATATAGGAACTATGGGACAAAGACTGTAACGATCAAAGAGCCTGAAAAGCCCGCTGAAAAGCCAAAGGCAACAGTAAAACCAGCGCCCAGGCCAGCGCCTACGCCCCCAAAGCCAAAGACATACACGGTCAAGGCGGGGGATTGTCTTTGGAACATAGCCAAAAAACATTTGGGGGATGGGAGCCGATGGCCGGAAATATATAACTTGAACAAAGATAAAATCAAAAATCCAAATTTGATTTACGGGGGGCAAGTGTTGACCATGCCTTCCTGATAGGGGGTGTTCACTTGTCAGTTGAACTTCTGATTCAGCATGGCAAAACAATTCAATATCCTGTGGTAGAGGAAGGGGCACAAGTTTCTTGGGAGCGAAAGGGAACCCCCGGCAAGCTGACCTTCACCGTGGTTAAATGTGCGGGCCTGAATTTTCAAGAGGGTGATCCGGTAAGGTTATCAGTAGATGGGAAGCCATTCTTCTATGGATTCGTATTCACGAAAAAGAGAACCCCCAAACAGCCTACTATTGATGTTACCGTCTATGATCAATTACGTTACCTAAAAAACAAAGACACCATCACGGAAGAAGGGCTAAAGGCTTCCGATCTGATAAAAAGGATAGGTACAGATTTCAGGTTGAACCTTGGCACCATTGAAGATACAGGGTATACCATTGAAGCAGTGGTGGAAGAAAACCAAACCCTGTTTGACATGATCCAAAATGCCCTGGATGAAACCTTAACCAACACAAAAAAACTTTTCGTTCTCTATGACGATGCCGGAAAGCTGACCCTAAAAAATATCAATTCCATGAAAGTTGGACTACTGATAGATAAAGATACCGGTGAAACATTTGATTATGAATCAAGCATTGATGTTCAGACCTATAACAAAATCAAGCTATCCTATAATAATGAGGAAACCGGTAAACGGGAACTATTCATAGCCCAAGACGGGGCAAAGATGAACCAATGGGGTGTTTTGCAATACTTTGAGGACACCAAAACAAAGACCGGGGCCAGCGCCAAAGCGGATGCTCTTTTGAAACTTTATAATCAAAAGACCCGCAAACTGTCTATAAAGAACGCTTTTGGAGATGTACGGATCAGGGCGGGAAGTTCATTAGCTGTGGCTTTGGATTTGGGGGATATCATTACCAATAACTTCATGGTGGTGGATTCCGTCAAGCATACGTTCAAAGGGGATGAACATTTCATGGATTTGAATTTGATCGGGGGTGAATTTATTGCCTAATGCTGTGGACTTAGTAAAACAAGCCGCTGTGCAAGCGGTTGATGCAAGCAAGCCGGTTCATATGGTATTTGGTCAAGTAATTTCTGTTTCCCCGTTGAAGATTCAGGTGGATCAAAAATCCATATACACCCAAAAAATGTTGGTGCTGTCCCGGAATGTGACTGATTTTGACGTTGATATTTCAGTAAGCCATTTAACTGAAAACCGTGCGGGCGGTTCTGGTGATCCGGCTTTCGCTTCTCATAATCACAACTATCAGGGTAGAAAAAGGATAAAAATTCACAATGCTTTGGTGAAAGATGATTGGGTTGTGATGGCCCGGATTCAAGGCGGCAAACGATTTGTTGTGCTTGACCGGATAAAGCCCATACCTGAAAAAGAACTGAAAGGGGAATGGATATGATCCCGCAAACTGGGGATGATCTGCAACTGGATTTTGAGATTGAAACCTTGCCCAGCCTGACCCCCAAAATGAATCATAACACCTTGACCATTGCAGGACTGATTGATCAAAGGAAAGCTGTTGAACAAGCTGTTTTCCTGATTTTGAATACAGAAAGATATCAATGGCTGATTCACTCTTGGGATTATGGTGTTGAACTGCATAACCTGATCGGCAAAGATGTTGAATACTGTATTCCTGAAATTGAACGGCGGATCAGGGAAGCGCTTCTTCAGGATGATAGGATAACTGCCGTTGAACAGTTTGAATTTGAAGTGAACAAGAAACAAATCCATGTAACTTTCCATGTGATCAGCATTTTCAGCGAATTTGATTCAGAATTGGAGGTTGATATTTGATGTATGAAAATATCACCTATGAAGAATTAGTCAAAAGGATGATGGATCGGGCGCTTGCGTCCAATAAAAATTTGGATAGCCGGGAAGGTTCAATTCTGTGGTTGGCAGAAGCCCCAGCCGCCGTGGAATTACAAAATCTTTATATTGCCCTTGACAATATTCTGCAAGAAACTTTTGCGGACACGGCCAGCCGGGATTATCTCATTCTAAGAGCAAGAGAACGGGGGCTTTCCCCTTTACCTGCTACTGCCGCTGTTCTGGAAATGACCATCACCCCGGATGATCTGATCCTAGAAATGGGAGAGCGCTTTTCCATTGGGGAGTTAAACTATTATGTTTCCAAAAACAATGGGGGCGGGGTGTATGAAATCACCTGTGAAACTTTGGGGGAAATTGGGAATGAGTATGGCCCAACAGTAATTCCCATTGAATATGTGGAGGGGTTGGAAACGTGCCAAATAACCGCCCGCCTGATTCCCGGTGAGGACGAAGAAGATACTGAGGTTTTTCGCCAAAGGTACTTTGACAGCTTAAACCTTCAGGCGTTTGGCGGCAACCGTGCTGACTATCTGCAAAAGGTGAACGCTATCCCCGGTATAGGAGGTGTGAAGGTTTATCCCGCATGGAACAGTAATATTCCCCCGGCTGAACTGATTCCCCCAGCAGAAGCGGAAGAATGGATCAGCGGCCTTGCCAATGTCCCGCCCAATATAAAAACTTGGCTAAGTGTGGTGCATCATGCCGGGTTGAACAAGCTGTTGACTGTGGGCGGTACTGTCAAGCTGGTAATCATTGATTCCACCTTTTCCCCGCCTTCAGAAACTTTGGTGGATCAGGTTCAGACCGCGCTAGACCCCACACAAAATGCCGGTGAAGGCGTTGGGATCGCTCCAATCGGCCATGTTGTCAACGTGTTCCCGGTTGCCGGCGAAACCCTGAATTTATCCTTTTCCCTTTACTATCAGAGGGAATGGAGTTGGGAAGCGGTCAAGCCCTATGTGGAAGAAGCGGTAAAGGGGTATTTTGGGGAACTGGCCCAATCATGGGCTGATCAGGAAGAAGCGCTGATTGTCCGGGTCAGTCAACTGGAAAGCCGCTTGTTGGGGGTGGAGGGAATTGTGGATGTGGCTAATACCACCATAAATGATCAAGCTGGGAATTATACGCTTCCCCTTGATACTATCCCAATTATGGGCGAACTGAGCGCAACAACGGCCACGATTGTTGGAACATAAGAGGGTGAATACATGGAAAGAAAACTGATAAATTATTTACCCTATGTGGTGCGGGAATTTGCAGAGTTTCAGGGAATTACAACCGGGGAACAACTGGAATTTGAATTAGCCTGGGATTCTACCCAAGAAGTATTTGATAATCAATTCATTGATACCGCTTTAGACTACGGCTTAAAGCGCTGGGAAAAGATGCTGGGCATATTCCCCAAGGGCACTGATACTTTGGAAACCCGGCGAGCGCGGATAAAAACAAAGCTGAATAATTTTGCGCCCTATTCTTTCCGTGTGTTGGTTCAAATGCTTACTTCCATAGCCAACGGTTCGCCTTTTGAAGTTACTCTTGATCCCGGAACTTACCTGTTAAAAATAACCGCCCATTGGGGCGATGAAGGTAAAATAGAAAGTTTGGCCTATTTAGTCAAGTATATTGTGCCTTGCAATATAGCGGTCAGTTCTGCAAATCAGCTTTTATGTGTTGCAGATGGGTTAATACCTATTACGGGTGTATCACAAGTTGTGAACACCTTTTTTGTAACAAATGACAGCAAAGAAAACCATGGAAGCGCTGGATTCTTGACCCATCGGGGCGGGGTATCGGGTTCCGCCATGGTGACAATCACAAATGATTTCAATGAAAACCGCAGTATTACCGGATCGGTGATAAATGGCGGCAAACCGGTAACAGCGGAATTTATTGAGATAAAATCAAATGAAGGAAGGTTTGATAATGGCTGAGTATTCAAAGCTAGTCCTTACCAAAAAGGGGCTGGGACTGATCAACAAAATGCTGGCCGGACAGGCGCAGGATGTTGATTTTACCAAAATAGTTGCTTCAGCGGCAAAATATACCGTGGAAGAACTTGAAGATTTGGCTGAACTCCCTGAGATTATGCAGGAAGCGGAAATATCCCGTAAAACACAGACAAACGCCGTATCCCTGAAAGTGGAAACGGCGTTTTCCAATGAGGAATTAACCGTGGGATACCCCATGAATGTACTGGGATTGTATGCGGTTGATCCTGATGAAGGTGAAATTCTGTATGCCGCCGCTACGGAAATTTCAGGTAAAGACTGCTATATGCCCCCGTACAATGGGATTACTGTTTCCGGGGCCTATATCCAGCTTGTTACCACGGTTGGCAATGCCGATAACGTCAACTTAGAGGTCAACCCCAGTGTATATGCAACTATAGGAGATATCCAAGAGTTGCGGAAACTCATTGGGGATATTCAGGCTTTCATTGGCATGGACGGTAGCGAAGGCGGCTGGGGCAAGGATATCCGGGAACACATGGAAAATCAAGAAAATCCCCATAACGTGACTGCCGCACAGATTGATTATGAGGGCAAGCCCCTGACCGCATTTCTCAAGAGCCTGGAAGAAGTCACCAACACAGACCGGGCCATTCAGAATATTCCCACACAGTATGGGACACTGACCTATACCGGGGAAGAACAGGCGCTTGTGCTGAATGGCTACGATGCCGCTACAATCCTTCTGACAGGCGTTACAAAGGCCACGGAAGCCGGGGAGTATAAAGCCTTGGCAACCCCGAAACACCCCCATTATTGGGGCGCTGACGGCTCTACAGACACAAAGGAAATCACCTGGACGATTGGACGCAAGCCGGTTGAAATGCCCACGCAGACCAACAGCCTGATTTATACCGGCGAGGAACAGGCCCCCACGTTTGAAGGCATACAGGCCGATATTATGAGCCTGGGCGGGGAACTGAGCGGCACCGATGCCGGGACGTATACCGCAACGGTGGAGTTGAACAACAATTATCAGTGGCCGGACGGTTCCCATGGTACACTGAACCTGGAATGGGAGATCGCCCGGATCACTCTGGAAACGGTACCCGCGCAAGATGTGCCGCTTACCTATACCGGGGCAGAGCAAAGCCCGGCCTGGAATGGGTTTGACGGGGACAAAATGACAATGACCGGCCCCACAAGCGCAACGGGGGCAGGCAGTTATACGGTGGGGGTTACCCCTGGCCCGAACTATCAGTGGCCGGATGGCACCAATACCACCAAAGAAGTGATGTGGACGATTGCAAAGGCCCCCGGTAATGTATCGCTGAATAAAACCACCATTGAACTGAGGGCTTCAGCAATGAGCGCCCTTATAGCGGTTACCCGTGCGGGTGATGGTGCAATTTCCGCAAGTTCCAGCAATCCGGCGGTTGCTACGGTAAGCGTAACTGATAACATGGTGACGGTTACGGCCAAAAACAAAGGTAGCGCTACAATCACCATCAATGTTGCAGAGGGCACCAACCACACGGCCCCGGAAAGCAAGACCGCAAGTGTAACAGTTACCTTGCCTACTGCTACGCTGAAAGATAATAGCTGGGCCACGGTGCAGGACGTGGCGGCCTCGGGCAATGCCGCTAATTATTGGAGCGTGGGCGATACGAAAAATATCACTATAAATGGCAAAGTGGGGAATTTCACCTTTGCGAATTTAGCCGTCCAGACCTATATTAT